>CAJWPW010000081.1 GCA_913045415.1 uncultured Fidelibacterota bacterium
AACCAAAACCGTCTCACCCTTAAAAAATTACAAAGTAAAAAAAAGATTTTAAGAAAACCACCAAAATTGGACGAATAAACTTTTTCTCATAAGATACTGACCTGTAATTTCAAGAATAATTTTCTATCCCTATGGCCCAATTTTATAAAGAATTAAAAGAGTTAAGAGAATCTCGTGGAATTTCCATGGAGGAGATCAGTGATCGCACTAAAATCAATATACGATATTTACATTCTATTGAATCGGGAGAATTTAGTGAAATAGAGATTCCATACCTTCGCCTTTTTCTCCGTGCCTATGCTGAGGAAATTGGGGGCGATTCTGATAGTGCATTGGAACAACTGGATTCTTATTTGGGAACCAGCCGCCCGATTTCTCATAAGGCTTTGGCTACAAAAGATGAGCACTTTGAAAATCAAGAAAATTTTGGTGGAGAAACTGATACCCCTTCTAATAATGACCATAAATTTCGGCAGGATTTAATAAAAGGTGGTCTTCTTCTCATAGTTTTTATTTTTTCTATTTTGATCTTTAAAAAAATATTCAATACAGAAAGTACGGCAGTCATTCCTACTATGATTCAAGAATACGTACAGTCCATTTCAGAGCAAGAACTATCATCTCATTATTTATTAGATCAGACTAGAGAAGAATTACTTCCTGTCTCACCACCTTTTTTTATAAAACTTCGTGTGAGAGAGCAAACAGCTTATTCTTTTAAAAATGATACATTCCCGGCTATTTCGAATCTTTTGCAGGAAAATTGGGAACAAGATCTCAACGCTTTTGTCAAAACATCAGAATTGTTATTCTCCAATACAAACGGTCTAACTTTGTTTATTAATGGTGTAAACATAACCAACATCACTAATTACAATAATCCCCTTCGATTGACCATTAGCCCTTCCCCTCCATCCATGGTCATCCAGCGGTATAAACCGCTTCGGTAATACCCTTCTAATACAACCCACTTTTCTCCACTGAGGTTTTTCTCATAGGGAAGCCCTTATCTTTTTTAAAAATAATCTTAATATTTATTGACATTTTTCCCATGTTAAGGTAAGATTGTGGGTAGTTGTGGGTAACTTCCCCTTTCAAACATGACCTTGACAAATAATACATTTACAGGCGAATATGCATACTCCCTTGATTCCAAGGGCCGTGTAAATATTCCGGCCAAATTTCGGCAATCCCTGTCCGATGATAACGAAGGCACTTTCGTTATTACAAGAGGCATGGATTCATGCGTTTGGGTATATCCCCTTATTCAATGGAAAGACATTGAGTCTAATCTCCGCAATCTTTCATCTCTTTCAAAAATCAACAGGACATTCGTGCGCAATACTGCACGGTATGCATCCCCTTCCACTTATGATAAACAGGGGCGCATCACTTTGACTCCGTCCCTGATCGATTACGCCGGTTTAGACAAAGATGTATTAATTGTTGGTATGGTAAATAAAATTGAAATTTGGAATCCAACCCGTTTGGATGAAACAGATAAACAGAATTTAGAAATTGATCCAGCGGCATATGATGAACTGGCTAAAAACATTATTATCTAATGATACAGGGAAGGCAATCGGGAACGCAAGTTCACGTTCCGGTTCTGCCGACGGAGGTTATTTTCTACCTCAATATTATTACCGACGGTATCTATCTAGACGGAACAGTTGGGCTCGGGGGACACGCCTCGCTTATCCTCGACCATCTGTCACCCAAGGGTCATTTCATAGGAACTGATCTGGATAATGAGGCACTTTTATTATGCAACAAACGTCTCTCTGGTTATCCAACCCCTGTCTCCCTTTTTCACAACTCTTATCACAATTTTAATGCCATCCTTGATGAATTGGGAATTGATCAAGTGAACGGATTTTTATTGGACCTTGGGCTCTCTTCATTGCAAATGGATTCACATGTGCGGGGATTTTCCTATTTAACAGACTCAGATCTGGATATGCGGTTTGATTCATCTCAAGAAATTAAAGCTTCGGGAATTTTAAATCATCTTTCGGTAAATGATTTGGCGAATGTGATTTTTCAATATGGTGAAGAAAGGCGATCCCGCGCTATTGCAAAAAGTATCGTAAAAATGAGACCGTTGACTACCGTATTTGACTTGGTTGAATCCATCCGTAGAAGTACTCCCCCAAATCATCGAGATAGGACGTTGGCGCGTGTTTTTCAGGCTATTCGAATCAAGGTTAATGGCGAATTGGAAAAACTTGAAAATTTTCTTTCAACCTTTCGAGACCGGCTTGTAATTGGTGGGCGTGTCGCCATCATTAGTTTTCACTCCCTGGAAGACAGATTGGTGAAACATAGTTTTAAAGAACTAGCGAAAGAAGGTGCCCTATCAATCCTAACAAAAAAACCGGTAGTTGCCACTGACCAAGAAATGACAGAAAACAGACGCTCTAGAAGTGCAAAACTACGTGTAGCAGAAAGGATATCTTAATGGCAAAAAAAAGAATGTCAAAACGAGCCCGGGATTTGATTCAAAGTCTCCTATTTTTCATTTCCACATTTGGAATTATCTCCTGTCTCATTTTTTATTTATGGGTCTATACAGAGATTGATGAAACTCTTCTAGCTATCGAGATCCAAAATTCCACGGCGAAAGAATTACAAAATGATGTCAATGAACTCCAAAGCAAAATAGAATCATTGAGCCGGCCAGACGTGATTGCAAGAAAAGCACGTGAAGAATTGAATATGGTATTTACCCAACCTGAAACCCTTCAGATTGTAATAGATCGAAAAATGACCAAAATCTTGTGACAAAAACGTATTTGAAGTACAAACCACGGATTACCATACTGGCTGGATTCATCATCCTATCATGGGTAGGTCTCTGTGTGCGGCTATTTCAAGTACAAGTTCTCAATGGCGCGCAATATCAAATGGCGGTCGTCAATCAATCTCAGAAAAAACAAATCCTCCCAGCAAACCGTGGTAATATTTTCGATAGGAAAGATAAACCTCTCACGCGGAATATTATTCATTACACACTTTCTGCAAATCCACACAAGGTAAAAGATAAGATTGGTCTCGCTACAGCAATCAGTGAAAGAACCGGACAGCCCAAAGAGAAATACTTAAAAAAACTAAACTCAAATGCAAAGTTTTCTTACCTTGAACGAAATATTCAACGAGAAACATTGGGCACCTTGGAATTAACAACTTTCGAGGGATTAACAATTGAAAGAAAATATCGCCGTTTCTACCCACATAACCATATTGCTGCCCAAGTGCTTGGTTTTACTAATATAGATGACGAAGGTATTTCTGGAATTGAAAAAGATTTCAACTCTTATTTAACAGGAAAACCAGGTGCCGTGTATAAGACAAAAGGATGGAGTGGAAAAATCCAACACAAAAGTGGCATGCCCTTTCAAGCGCCCATGGATGGTTGCAACATTCAATTAACTCTGGACCTGGAATATCAATCAATCCTAGAAGAAGAATTAAAACGGCGTCAGATTGAAACAAATGCTTTATCAGCCACCGGAATAATCATGGATCCGCAATCAGGTGAGATTTTAGCTATGGCATCTACACCAGGATTTGATAATAATAAATTTGGAACATCCCTTCCAGCTCAGCAACGGATCCGAGCCATTACAGATCAATTTGAACCAGGCTCAACCTTCAAGGTTGTTTCCGCTGTTTCAGCCATTTCCAAAAATACAGTTAGCCTGGAAGAAGAATTCAACTGTGAAAATGGCAAATTTGCTTATTACAATATCACAGTGAGAGATCATGATGAGCATGCCATGCTAACCCTTCCCCAAATTATTCGTTTTTCAAGCAATATCGGCATGATCAAAGTGATGGAACGTGTAGGGACAAAATCTCTTTACCAAACTAGTCGGGATTTCGGATTTGGATCCACCACCGGAATCAGTCTTGCTGGTGAAATGAGTGGAAAATTGAGTGCTGTAAAAAATTGGAGTGCCGTTTCCTTGGGACAGATTGCCATGGGACATGAAGTGGGTGTTACCGCTATCCAATTAGCTTCCGCCTACTGCGCGATTGCCAATGGAGGTTACCTTGTAACGCCTCGTCTCGTTCGGCAAATCATTGACCGAAACCAGGAAGTAATTTATGCTGAAGAGCCATCCGTAATTCGGAAAATTGCTGACCAGAAAACAATGGAAAATATTCGGAAAATGCTTAGGGGTGTAGTCATGAACGGGACAGGCCATAATGCTGATATTTCTGGTTGGGATGTAGCAGGAAAAACAGGCACTGCTCAGAAGTGGATAGATGGCCAATATTCCAATGATAAGTTCATTTCCAATTTTGTTGGATTTTTCCCTTACCAAGATCCACAACTTCTTGCTTTTATTATGTTAGATGAACCGAACCAGCCTTACCACTGGGGATCTGAGGGTGCAGCTATTGCTTTTAAACGTGTCATGAAGCGTATTATCAGTATGGATGATGAAATTACCCCGCCAACAAGGAATTCGGATCGGGGTATCTTTGCGTATCAATTACCCAAAAACGATGTGATCATACGAAATGAACCACCTATCGCTATTCAAGCATCTTCCTTGCCATTAGGGCTATCTACTGCTGCTAGGTTTTCAAATAAAGTTGAAATGCCGGAAATCCGTGGTTTTAGCATGCGGAAGGCCATGACATCTCTTCGCCAAGCCGGGTTAAAATATATAATTCAAGGAAGCGGAAAAGTTGCATGGCAGAGTCCTGTACCGGGAACAATTTTGAACAAAGGGCACACTTGCACCGTAGGATTTAAATGACAAAGTCTCTACACACTATTGCTCATTCATTACTTCAACCATCCCGGGAAATTCCAAATGTTACAGTTACGGGGGTGAAATTGAATTCTTCCCAGGTTGAAGAGGGTGATCTTTTTATTGCTATTCCCGGGACAAAAGTGGATGGCCATGATTTTATAAGTGATGCCATTGATTCAGGAGCAATAGCCATTATTTCCAATGGACGAGATGTAGGTAAGTTGTCTGTTCCTCAAATAAAAGTGGCAAACCCAAGGCGTGCTGCATCAATAGTTGCTGCAGAATATTATGGGCATCCTACAAAAGACCTTATTGTCCTTGGCATAACCGGGACCAATGGTAAAACAACCACTGCTTCTCTCCTTTATTCTATATTGAATAACGCAGGGCACAAAACAGCTCAATTGGGAACATTAGGTACAATTGCTGATGGTTTTAATCAAGAAGCTACGTTAACCACCCCGGATTCCATTTCATTACAAAAAATATTTTCAGAATTGAGGGATGCGGATTTCTCACACATTGTCATGGAAGTTTCTTCCCATGCGTTAGATCAATACAGGGTCGCAGATATTGAATTTGATGTGGCCCTGTTCACCAATCTGACACCTGAGCATTTGGATTACCATGCTTCGATAGAAGCCTACTATCAGGCGAAAGCGCGCCTTTTCAGAATGTTACCATTGGAATCCACTGCCATCGTGAATGAGTCCGATCCAAATGGGTTGAGAATGGCAGAAGAAACGAATGCCCCAACTTTGACTTTTTCCCGTTCAAATGGGAATTCCATTCATTTTTCTGATTTAAATATTTCCATTTCTGGGATTCATGGCAATATTATTGCAGGTCATATCACCTATGAGATCGGCTCAAGCCTTGTGGGTGAATTCAATGCAGAAAATATATTAGGTGCAGTTTCGGTGGCTCATGCCTTGGGTATCGAGAAAGAAATGATTGAAGATGGGATCAAAAAATGTTCTGCTATTCCCGGCCGAATGGAATCCTTCCCATTGGCTAATGGCGCAAAAGCGATCATAGATTATGCTCACACACCAGATGCTTATGAAAAGGTATTAGGCACCTTAAAAGAAGTTTCTTTGGATGATTCCTACCTATATGTCGTTTTCGGAGCCGGTGGTGATAGAGATACAAATAAACGTCCGAAAATGGCCCAGATTGCTGAAATTTTTGCAACCCATTGTTTCGTAACACCGGATAATCCCAGAACAGAAGATCCAAATCAAATTTCGAAAGAAA
>CAJWPW010000082.1 GCA_913045415.1 uncultured Fidelibacterota bacterium
CATAAATTTCATCTTCCGTCATAAAACGGGCACCCAAAGATAGGATATTTGCATTGTTGTGCTCTCGGGAGAGTTTCACTATTTCTACTGGACCATTATAAAATACTGCTGCCCGAACACCTTTGACCCGGTTAGCTGCCATGGCTTCCCCCTGTCCCGAACCACCTAAAATGATTCCGCGACTTTCAAGGTCGGATGCTACTGCTTTGGCGCAGGGAAAAATGTAATCAGGATAATCATCTAGTGCATCATATTCATGGGCACCGTGATCTGTTACTTCATGTCCTTTTGAGATCAAATAATCTCGAATGATATTTTTCAGGTCAAGTCCAGCATGATCTGTTGCAATATGTATTTTCATTTAGTTAAGCGTTAAAGTAGTTTATTTAAATGAGCCCTAATCTTTTTCTCAACTTGATCTGCTGTAAAACCAAATTGTTGCGCTAAATCTTTCCCCGGTGCGGATGCACCAAAATGATCAATACCAATCGAGAGACCATTGAACCCTGCATATTTTGCCCACCCTTGGGTAATACCTGCTTCCAGAGTCACTTTCAAACAACCCCTAAATGGAATTAAATCAGTTTTAAATTCGTCTGATTGAAATTCAAATAATTCCATACAAGGCATACTAATGATACGGCAATTTTTATCATCCATTCTTTTCGCTGTTTCAATTGCAAGAGCAACTTCAGACCCAGTCGCAATCAATACGATTTCGGGTGACCCTTCACAATCTTGTCTTATATAAGCGCCATTTTTTACACCTGATTCAATCTTGGAATAATCCATATCTGAAACTGGCAGACCCTGACGAGTCAATAAAAGTGCTGAGGGTGTATTTCGATTTTCCATTGCCAGTTTAAAACAAACAGCCGTTTCTTTGGCGTCGCCGGGGCGAAATACATTAAAATTTGGAATCGCTCTTAGGGCCATGGTATGTTCAATGGGTTGATGCGTTGGGCCATCTTCCCCCACCCAGAATGAATCATGAGTAAATTCATGAATAGCTCGTACTTGTTGAATAGCTGCCAACCGAAGTGCAGGGCGCTCATAATCTGCAAATACCAAAAAGGTGCCACCAAATGGAATAATACCACCATGTAATGACATTCCATTGATCATTGCAGCCATAGGGAATTCTCTCACACCAAAAGCAATATTTCTACCAGATTTATTATTCTTTTGAAAATCGGAATATTTATTTGCAAAATTTCCTGTGTAATTGGATGGCTCTAAATCTGCGGAGCCCCCAACAAGGTTGGGTAATAATTGAGCATAATGATCCAAAGCTAAACCGAACGCTTTCCTTGTAGCCAATGAAGTACTTTCTTCAAATTCGGGATAGGTAAAAACTGGGAGTTGATCTTCTACAGCAACGGACCAAAATGAATCAACACCTGAATCTTTTCTGCATTCTGATAGTTGCGTATCCCAATCTGAAACTGTTTTATACAATGAATCAAATCTGGATCGAAAATGAGATTTGACTTCGTCGGGTAAAAAGAAAGATTCCGATGCTAAACCGAGCGCATCTTTTGTTGCATAAATTTCATCATCTGGCAGAGGTGCGCCATGCGTATTATGGTCTCTCTCCATTCCAGCACTCCCTTTCGCCATGATTGTTTTTCCAATAATGATACTGGGTATATCCATGATTTGAGCTTTTTCAATTGCGGTCCGAATTGCTTCATGATCATGCCCATCTATTTCTTGAACATGCCAGCCAAATCCTTCAAAGACGGTAGCATAATTTGTGGAATCACATCGCGATACACCTCCGGAAATCTGAATCTCATTTGAATCATAAAAAACAATGAGACGAGATAACCCTAAATGACCAGCCAAAGATGATGCACCTAAGGTGATGGGCTCCTGCATATCACCATCGCTTGCAAGAACATACGTATAATGATTAACCAAGCCTTCTGCGTTTTTTGACTTTTCTTCCAGGACATGTCGGAGAAATGTTTCTGCAAATGCCATGCCGGTGCCCATACCAAATCCCTGCCCCAGTGGACCGGTCGTACATTCTACGCCAGGAATTTCAACTTCCGGGTGTCCTGGCGTTTTACTGTGCAACTGCCGGAATTGTTTAAGATCATCAAGGCCAAGCCACCCAATCAAATGGAGTAATACATACTGAAGTGCAGATTCGTGTCCTGCAGATAATATAAATCTATCCCGATTAAACCAATTTGGATCCTTCGGGTTAAACTGTAGATAATCTTTAAAAAGTATAGTGGCAAAATCTGCTGATGACATGGGACCACCGGTGTGACCAGAATTCGCTTTTCTAACCGTGTCCATAATCAATCCTTTGATCACAGAAACAGTATAATGGTCCTTCTCTTCTGGGCTCCAGGTGGAAAAATTATCTAAATCTTTGTATTTGCTCATTTATTACTCAGTCAATTGATAAAAATCTTTTATTGTTTGAATTGGATTATTTGCTTTAAATATTTCAGATCCCGCAACAAGGACATTCGCTCCTGCGTCTATTACTTCTTTAGCATTATGGAGTTTGATACCTCCATCCACTTCAATTAAAACTCTATCTAAACATTTCTCATTAAGATATTTTCTAATTTCAGAAATACGCTTATTTGTCCCGGGTAAATATCCCTGTCCACCAAACCCTGGCTCTACACTCATGATCAGCACGACATCCACTTTATCCAAAATTGGGAAAATATCTGATAAGGGTGTTGCAGGTTTGATCGAAACGCCTACTTTACTTCCACAAGACCGAATGAGATCAATAATGCCTACCGGATTATTAGTAGCTTCAATATGAAAAGTAATATTATCTGCACCGGCCTTTGCAAAGGGCTCTACTAGTTTTTCCGGATCCACTACCATCATGTGAACATCTATAAATTTTTCTGTTTTTGGGCGAAGGGATTTTACTACTGGTGGTCCAATAGTAAGGTTGGGTACAAACTGATTATCCATCACATCTACATGGATCCAATGGGCTCCACCTTTATTGCATATTTGCAGCGCCGCTTGCAAATTGGAGAAATCTGCTGACAAGATGGAAGGGGCTAATTTAAAATTTGGGGACATTTTTAAGGCGAGAATTTATGAAAATGATTAGGCGATAGGATTAAGATTTAGGATATATGAACTCTACTATTTCATTCAGGTCATTATGGAGGCTACCGCTTACCGGATAGGTGTGAGCTGCTCTTTCCAATTTAACCTGATCTTTATCTAAGATTGGATGTGAAAAATTTATTTTCAGCCTGATTTCTCCTATCCGTCTTGGATTAGATACCATGACCTTTTCCACTTTGGCTGTGGTTCCCTCTATCATAACAACATCACGTTTTGCAACAATTCCCATAATTGTTAGCATCCAAGATGCTAATGCTGTAGCAACTAAATCCGTTGGTGAAAATGCTTTACCTTTACCTTGGTTATCAACCGGTGCATCCGTGATAATAGTTTTCCCCGATTGCAGATGAGTCGATTCAGTTCTTAAATCTCCCTTATATACAACTTTCGAAATCATGAGGTTACTTCCTTAAAGACACGTTTGAAATTTCCGCCTAAAATCTTTTTCACATCTCGTTCTGAATACCCCCTTTTCAGTAATTCTTTAGTGAGATCAGGTAATTTTGAAATCTTATCTATTCCCCTTGGAAGTATTTCAACACCATCCCAGTCTGCACCTATGCCAACGTGATCAACGCCAATCAAATCTATTATATATTCAATATGGTTAACTACATCGCCTAAATCTGGTACTACGCTTTGAAGATGCGGTACTAACATTTCACTTTCCTTGTACCAGTAATAATCACTATTAGGATCATATAATTTTGCTAATGAATCCGATTTTAATTTGAATGATTCTTTCACCACTTTTGCTTTTTCTTCATATGTAGAATCAATATACCCGGGATAAAAGTTTACAAACACTACTCCGCCATTTTCTTTCATAGCCAATAGTTGCTCATCTTTCAGATTTCTAAAATGCGGACAAATATTATAGACCGATGAATGAGACGCAATTATTGGTTTTGTAGTAGTTTTTATAATATCATAAAAAGTTTGCTCACCAGAATGAGATATATCAATCATGATACCCAATTCATTACAGCGATTAATCACATCTTCCCCAAAATCTGTTAATCCTTTAAATGCAAGTGAATCTCCTCTCAGAGTTTCATCTTTTGCTGACGTGGCCCAGTCTGTAGAATTATTCCAAGTAATGCCCAAATAGCGGGTACCGCGATCATACAAAGCATTCAACTTTTCCAAATCATTTTCTATTGCATGTCCGCCTTCTACCCCAATCATGCATGACATTATCCCGTGTTGATCATTATAAACCAAATCTTGATAATCAAAAGGAATAGCCCATTGGTCTGGGACACGAGAACAAAGGTATTCTAATTGGGAGATCATTTGATTGGCGCGATTATAATATTCACCTTCACTAAACTCCTGAGGCGAAACCCAAATTGAAAATACCTGGCAATCTACTCCGCCCTTTTTGAATTTTGGTAAATCGGAATGACTTTCAGGAAGGTCTGTTAAAATATCCCGGCCCGTTAAAGATCTTAATAAAACATCATTATGCGTATCTACAACAAAAGCATCTGCGTGAATACTGGCAACATCCTTTTCACATGATTGGTTTAAAAAAAGAATTAGAAATAGGAATTTGAAATAATGATTTTTCATATGATGGGTTGTAATTGGTCTTTAATAATTGTATTTAATTCGGATTCATTTATTTCGTTTGATAGAAATTGGTTCATTATTTTTAATTGAATTGCACCGCGGTTGTATACATCTGAGTATGGAATTTGATGAAATGAAACCATGGAATATCTTGGAATAAATCGTTCTGGGAATTTTCTTTCTAGTTCTAATTCCAGTCTTCTTCTTTTTTGATAATTTAGGTCATTCACAGCATCTCGCATTTCGATATAATTCTCAATGGCCATATCTGCAATGGCATGGCCATTGGCTACATGAGAAAATGAATATTCTTCAAATATTTTTCCCCAGTTACCCTCATTTTTTTCAATAAGACTACTCAAAATTGTACAATCCTGAAAAGATGCATTCATCCCTTGTCCAAAGAAAGGGACAACTGCATGAGCAGCATCGCCAAGGAGCACTGCTTTATCTTGACCATGCCAAGGATCGCAATAAACTGTGGCTAAATTTCCAGTAGGGTTGTTCTGAAAATCATTCACTAGAGTCGGCATTAATTCAAAAGCATCGGGGAAATAGTTTTGAAACAGATCTTCGATATCATTCTCATTTTTTACGGTCTCAAAACTGGAAGGACCAGCCATAGGAAAAAATAAAGTGCACGTAAAAGTTCGATCGAAATTAGGTAATGCGATGAGCATAAATTCTCCCCTAGGCCAAATGTGGAGTGCATTGGGTTCTAAAAGGAATTCTCCAGATTTTGATGGTGGGATCACCAATTCTTTGTAACCATGACCCAATGGTTTTTTAACATAATCAGCCTTGGACTTTTCTATAATTGCTTTTCTTAATGGTGATGCCGATCCATCGCAACCAATCACTATGTTAAACCGGATAATCTTTTCTCCAAAGGTCAATTCATTTTTATCAAGATCGGCAGATTCTAGTTTATGACCGAAATGAATTTTAACCTTTCCCGTTTCTTCGGCTAGTGTCAAAAGATCCATATTCAATTGGGCACGGGAAACGGAGTAAATCATTTCGTCTTTTTTTTGTCCATAGGGTTGGAGATGAGTTTCGCCGTTCAAATCATGAATCATTCGTCCCTTCATTGGTATGATTGCTGGTTTGATTTGATCAAAAATTCCAACTTCCTTTAGTGCATGAATCCCACGAACAGATAGAGCAAGATTTATAGATCGCCCTGCAGATTGGGTGGCTTTACGCATATCGGGTCGGCGCTCATAAATATCAACAGAATAACCC
>CAJWPW010000083.1 GCA_913045415.1 uncultured Fidelibacterota bacterium
ATAATGTATATTCATTTGAGAGTTCCTTATCAAGTTTAATTGAAATTAGAGCCATCAAGACCATAAAACAACCACAGGAGTAAATTGTTTCAGTCACTCATTTGTTTATTGGGTTAGTCGATATAATCGTGGAAATAATAATCTATTTTCGATCTTTTTAAAAGAAACCTTTCCGATCTTCATTCCATAAATGTGCGATATATTATTCAAACAAAGAAGATTCTTTAGAAAGGAGCCATCGAGCCCGATCCTGATAAAATAAGTTTTCTGCTATAACATCGGGGTTGGCTGAAAAATCAGCCTTTACTACATCAGTGAGCATTGTATGGAACTGCTCTCGATTTCCTGCTTTTTGGTGATAGAATTCTGCCATATGAACCGCGTTGCCGAGGTAATCCGGATTAGCAGAAAGTGCCTGATTAAAATAGGTTTCTGATTGGGATAGTTCTACCCCAGGAATTCGAGTATAAAGAGATCCAAAGAACCGATAGGGGCCGCTATAAAAAAATCTTGGTTCCAATGACAAGGTTCGATGCATCAAAACCTCTAATATTTCCCGATGGTTTAATCGTTCGATTACTGGTCTTGTATTCAGATACCGTGCCAAATTTGTAGCCCACCAGAATAAACCGGGAACAACAGAAATAGGTACCTCTGCCAATGCAGTAAGCATTTTAAAGGTGCTGTCACCTTGAGCATTATTATAGATCACAGAAAAATCCTGATGATTTAATACTGCATCCTGGCAAAGTTGGCTTGCCTGTAAAAATAAACTATTCTGTGTTTCACCATCTTTTTCAAAAAATAATCCACGGGTGTACAGAATTTGTGCATATAAAATAGCGATATCGAATTGACCGGGACGCTGTTGACAGGCAAGACTGATAAAATGTTCAGCTTTTTTCAGGGTTAAAGAGTCTGATCTCTGTTGCCAAAATAATTCCCCTTGCTCAATCAGAAATTCTACATTCTGAGTTTTGGCAATCGAATCTTGCTGGGTGCCGGCACAATCCAGTAAAATGAATCCTAAAAATATAATAGGAAATAGGATGTATTTTTGTTTCAAGTTATGAAGGATCCTTTAGCCTAAATTTCGAGGGATGAAATTACAGCCTACATTGGAATATGGAAAAGGTCATTGAACTAAAAACGCTTGAGCCCATAGCATTGCTAGGTGTGGCTGATACCCATATAAAACTCATTGAAGCAGCAATACCTGCAACCATCATTGCCCGAGGTGAAACGATCAAGATTCGGGGAGAAAATCCTGATGTTGAACATATCCATCAAATTCTTCATGAAATGATGGAAACCCTTTCAGGAAAAGGTAGTCTTACCGTAAGAGATGTACAAAATCTTATTGCCCTTGTTACCTCGGAAAATGAAAAATCAAATGGTGAAATCTGCGTACCGGGAATTGTGATCCATTATGGTAAAAAAGGTGCAATAGTACCGAAAACAAAGGGTCAGGAAGCTTATGTGAAAATAGTTCGAAAAAATGATGTAGTTTTCAGCATAGGTCCTGCAGGTACCGGAAAAACGTTTCTCTCTGTGGCTCTTGCGGTGGCGGCATTGGAAAACCATGAGGTGGATCGAATCATCCTTTGTAGACCAGCAGTTGAAGCAGGAGAGAGCCTTGGGTTTCTTCCCGGCGATTTGAAGGAAAAAGTTGATCCTTATTTAGCTCCTTTATATGATTCACTCCGAAGGATGCTTCCTGAAAATAAATTGACAAAACTTTTTGAAGAAAAGACTATAGAAGTTATTCCCCTAGCGTATATGCGGGGCAGGACATTGGATAGCGCCTACATGATCCTGGATGAAGCGCAAAATGCCACCGTGATGCAAATGAAAATGTTTCTCACCAGACTTGGCATTGGTTCCCGAGCCATTGTAACTGGAGATATTACACAAATTGATCTCCAAAGACGAACCGATTCAGGATTAGTCCAAGTTTCAAAAATCTTGAAAAATGTAGAAGGTATTGGATTTGCCACCTTAGATTGTAATGATGTGGTACGACACTCGCTTGTAATGAAAATAATCCAAGCTTATGACGAAAATTCTTCCATTGAGAAAAATATAAAATAATTAAAATAATAGAGGTTTTCTCTCTGAAAATACTTTCATCTATTTTCAGAGCAAAGATTGAAATTATTTTTTAATTTCAAGACTCTCGTATACACGCTTTTTAAAGGAATACAATGCAACGGCAATCAGTTATTGTAGCGGCGAAACGGACACCCATCGGCGCATTTCAAGGTAATTTATCATCTGTATTGGCTCCAAAACTTGGAGCAATTGCGATTAAAGCAGTAGTGGAAGAAACCGGCATCGATAAATCCCAAATAAATGAAGTCATCATGGGAAATGTTTTATCAGCTGGAATCGGACAAGCCCCGGCAAGACAGGCAGCCATTTATGCAGGATTACCCAATTCGGTAGAAGCACTGACCATCAACAAAATGTGCGGTTCCGGATTAAAAGCTGTGATGTTGGCAGATCAAGCTATTCGGTGTGGTGATGCAGAAGTGGTGATCGCTGGTGGTATGGAAAGTATGTCCAATGCGCCCTATCTTTTGAAACATGCACGTTCCGGCCAACGACTAGGCCATGGGAAAATGATAGATAGTTTGATTCATGATGGACTCTGGGATGCCTACAATGATACCCATATGGGGAATTGCGCAGAAATGCTTTCGAAAGAACGGAATTATACCCGTGAAGCCCAGGATGAATTTGCTGTAACTTCATACAAACGTGCCCAAACAGCACAGGCGGAAGGTGTCTTCGAATCTGAAATTGTTCCGGTAAAAATCCCACAAAGAAAGGGGGATTCCGTATTTATTTCGGAAGATGAGGAACCGGGTAAGGCCAGATTTGATAAAATACCTACACTACGGCCAGCTTTTGAAAAAGATGGTGCCATTACTGCAGCAAATGCATCAAAACTGAATGATGGTGCAGCTGTTATTCTTATCATGAGCGAGGAAAAAGCAATTAAACTGAGACTCACTCCGATTGCACGTATTGTGGCTCAAGTTTCTGCAGCGCATGAACCGGAATGGTTTACCACGGCGCCGGGTAAAGCCATTGGCAAAGTATTAGAAAAAGCAAATTTATCCACAAATGATATCGATCTTTGGGAAATCAATGAAGCATTTTCTGCAGTCACCATGGCCGCCATTGATGATTTTAAAATTGATCCTGCTAAGGTAAATATTTATGGTGGTGCTGTGGCTATCGGGCACCCCATCGGTGCTTCCGGAGCACGGATATTTACAACCTTGATGAATGGCATGACCAGGACCGAAACAAAATACGGATTAGCAACTCTTTGTATTGGTGGTGGAGAAGCATCCGCTTTGATCGTGGAAAAAGTATGATCGATTTCACCCTAACGTCTGAACAGGAACTCATCCAAAAAACTGCCCGGGAATTTGCAAAAGAACATTTAGCGCCCGGTGTAATTGAACGGGACGATAAAGCTGAATTTCCTACTGAACAAATTAAAATGATGGGTGAATTGGGTTTTATGGGTATGATGGTTCCAGAAGAATGGAGTGGCGCAGGGTTTGATACCTTGACTTATGTGATAGCTATGGAAGAGATTGCCGCGGTAGAGTTAGCTACATCTACAATCATGTCCGTGAATAATTCTCTCGTTTGTCAACTTTTTGTGGATTATGGTACCGAAGATCAAAAAGAAAAGTATTTAAAACCACTGGCAATAGGTGAAAAACTAGGTGCCTACAGTTTAAGCGAACCCGAATCAGGTTCAGATGCCAGTAACATGAGAACGTTTGCAAAAAAAGAAGGGGATCATTATGTGATCAATGGAACCAAAAATTGGGTCACAAATGGGATTAACGGGGATATTGTCATTCTATTTTGTATGACAGAAAAAAGTGTTGGTTATAAAGGGATTTCTGCATTTGTTGTTGAAAAAGGGACACTTGGACTATCTACTGGAAAAAAAGAAAACAAATTGGGAATTCGTGCGTCGGACACGTGTGAACTCTATTTTGAGAATTGTTTGATTCCTGGTGAAAATATGATTGGTGAAGAAGGTCAGGGATTTAAAGTGGCTATGAAAGCATTGGGCGGTGGACGAATCGGAATTGCCGCACAGGCACTTGGATTAGCCCGTGCTGCATTGGATGCAAGTATATCCTACGCAAAAGAACGAAAACAGTTTGGAAAAACCATCGGCGAATTTGGTGCTATCCAGAATAAGTTGGCCGATATGGCTACGGAAATTGATGCTGCACGAATGCTGGTATGGCGTGCAGCAAAATTAAAGGACGACGGTAAAAATTATTATCGAGAAAGTTCCATGGCAAAACTTTATGCATCATCCACAGCCATGAAAGCAGCAACAGAATGTGTGCAAATTCATGGTGGATATGGATACATGCAGGAATATGGTGTGGAACGACTTATGAGGGATGCGAAGATTACACAGATATATGAGGGCACATCCGAAATCCAACAACTTGTCATTGGTAGAGATTTATTAAAATGAGTTTAGATACAAAACCAAATATTGATTGGGACTCCCTGGAGTTTAACGTTACGGAAACAAAAAGTATGTTTCGCTCCACCTGTGCCTTAGGCGAGAAATGGTCTGGCGGTGATTTAATCCCTTACAGTGATATTTCTTTGTCTCCTTTTGCAGGTGTCCTGAATTATGGACAAGGTGTTTTTGAGGGGGTTAAAGCATTTCGCTCATCGAAAGGGAATGTGGTGCTTTTTCGGGCCGATATGAATGGAAAAAGAATGGCTTTTTCAACCCGACGAATTTGTATGCCAGAAATGGATCCAGACTTTTTTGTGGACGCTGTGATTAAAACAGTCAAAGATAATATAGATTATGTCCCGCCCTATGGACGGGGTAGTCTTTATATTCGTCCGGTTGTTTGGGGAACAGCGCCTATTCTTGGCGTGGGTCCAACATCTGAATATACTTTTATGGTTATCGTTTCACCGGTGGGCCCTTATTTTAAAGGAGGCATTAAACCGCTTAATTTAAAAGTGAATACTGATTACCATCGTGCAGCGCCTAAAGGGATTGGGAATGCAAAAGCAATTGGAAATTATTCTGCATCTCTTTTCTCTCTTATGGAGGCCAAGGCAGAAGGTTTTGATGAAAATATTTATTTAGATGCAAAAGATGAAAAGTTTGTAGAAGAATTAGGGTCTGCAAATGTGTTTATTTACAAGGATGGAGTATTAAAAACACCTGCTTTGAATGGGTCAATCCTAGGTGGAATCACACGACAATCAGTATGCCAGGTTGCATCGGATATTTTAGGAATTACCGTGAAAGAAACTGAAATAACAGTCGATGATCTTTTAGGCGCAGAAGAAGTTTTTTGTACAGGAACGGCTGTGGTTGTTACACCAGTTGGGAAAATAACCTACCAAGGGAAAACTACTGAGATAAATCAAAATAAAATGGGACCAATAGCAATAAAAATTAGGGAAATGCTTGTGGGAATTCAGCGTGAAGAAATTGAAGATCCATTCGGTTGGGTTCTGCCTGTAAAATAATTAAATCAATGATAAATTCAAAAATACATCCACGAAGGATCGCACGTGAAAGTGTACTGCAAGCATTATATGCCCAACAGTTTTCTGAGGATGAACCCGCCATTGTTCTAAACAGAATAATGGCTTTATATCCTGAAAAGAAGAAAAATTTCAAATTTATTTCATCTCTTTTTCAGTGTGTATTGGATCATGTGGATTGGGCAAATGATATGATCAAAAGTTATCTCCAAAATTGGGAATTTGACAGAGTGGCACAAATAGATCGAGTTTTGTTAAGAATGGGCATCTGCGAGATCTTTTACATGGATGATATTCCACCCAAGGTTTCCATTAGCGAAATGGTGGAAATCTCCAAAGTGTACAGCACAGAAGAAAGTTCA
>CAJWPW010000084.1 GCA_913045415.1 uncultured Fidelibacterota bacterium
TGATGATGCCTTGGAACTCATGGGGAACACCTTTATTGATTTGAAGGATTCTCAATCTATGTTGGGGGCATCGGCGAAATATTCACCGATGGATAATTGGAAATTGAATATGTCTGTTTCAAAATTTATGGGAGATGAGGGAACTCAATTCCATGAGATGGAAGACTTTTCTCATTTGAAAGTTGGACTAGAATTTCATTTCTAATTTTACTTAAATCACCAAATTTGTTTATAAAGAATATATTTGAAGAATGACTAAACCAAATTTAGTATGAAAAAAATAATTCTGGATTGTGATCCTGGTCAAGATGATGCAGTAGCCTTGGCATTAGCTATGGCAGCAAAGGATGAAATTGAAATATTAGGTGTTACAACCGTAGCTGGCAATGTGCCATTGAATTTGACACAGAGAAATGCCCGCATCATGTGTGAAATGTGTCACCGGCCTGACGTAAAGGTTTATGCAGGCGCCGAAAAACCTATGGCGCAAGAATTAGTTACGGCGGAGCATGTCCATGGAAAAAGTGGTTTGGATGGGATTGAGATTTATGAGCCATCTCATTCATTAGAAGAAAAGCATGCCATTGATTTTATCATTGAGTCGTGTTTAGCAGCCGAACTTAATTCATTGATTTTGGTTCCAACAGGACCATTAACCAATATTGGCCTAGCCATAGATCGTGAACCAGACATCCTGCCAAAAATTAAAGAAATTGTTTTAATGGGAGGTGCACGAAAAGAAGCGGGAAATATTACGCCTTCCGCAGAATTCAATATATACGTTGATCCGGAAGCTGCCAAATTAGTTTTACAGTGCGGCCGTCCAATTGTTATGATGAGTCTAGATGTAACGCATCAAGTGTTAACAACGCAAAAACGGGTAGACACAATCCGAAATATAGATTCATCTGTTGGAGAGGGAATTGCAGCATTAATTGAGTTTTATGAAAGATATGACGAGGAAAAATACCATTTAGATGGAGCCCCGCTTCATGATCCATGTACAGTTGCATATTTATTAAAGCCTGAATTATTTAAATTTAAAAATGTGAATGTAGAAATCGAAACAGGAGGAACCTTTACTCGCGGTACAACAGTGGTTGATTATTGGGAAGTAACAGATCGTATACCTAATGTTCAGTGGGCGTATGAAGTGGATGATGAAGGATTTTTTGATCTACTTAATCAATACCTTTCAAAGATATAATAGTATTTAAATCAAAAAAAATGGCCATCCGTTGTAATGAAGAGTTTTTTCTATAACCAACCAGAGATGAAGGGAATTAATTACGTAAAGGTTTCCCTTTTTTAAGCATGTAACTAATTCTGTCTTGGGTAAGTTTTTCACCACCGAGAGAAATAAATGCTTCTCGTTCAATATCTAAAATATATTGTTCATCCACCGTTTTGGTAAGTCCAGCTTTATCGCCACCTGTCATGACATAGGCTAATTTTTCGCCAATGAGCACATCATGTTCGGAGATTTTGCCCTGCATCTTGAACCCTTTTAAAGCCATAGACATGGCAGTCCGACCACCGGCGCCGGGAAGTTTCAGATTATCTCGATATGTTGGAGGTTCATATCCATCAGCTAATTCTAGCGCTTTGTTTTTTGCGGTTTGAATTAAGTGATCTCGATTCAAAACAATTGTATCATCTTTTTTTAAATAGCCGAGATGTTTTGCTTCATCTGCGCTTGTAGCCACTTTTGCAAAGCCAACTGTTTCAAATGTTTTCTGAATTTTTTGAAATGCCCCCATGCGACCCGTTCCGCCATCCATGGCATTCAGGATCATACGAAGGTTGCCACCGCCACCGGGAATAAGTCCCACGCCAACTTCCACAAGTCCCATGTACGTTTCAGCTGCTACCACTCGATGTGCTGCTGGTTGAACAATTTCAACACCACCACCCAAGGCTAATTGAAAGGGGGCTGCCACAACGGGACTTTTCGAGAAACGAATTCGCTGTGTGGTATTTTGGAGTGTTTTTATGGCAAAATCCAATTCATCCCACATTTGATTTTGGCATAATTCCAAGATGAGATTCAAATTAGCGCCGGCACAAAAATTTGCACCTTGATGCCCTAAAACCATGGCTTTGTAATCACCTGCTTCAACTAAATCTAGAGCAAAATTTATCATTTCTATGTAAGAGCCATCAATGGGATTCAAGGTGGGCTGTAAAATAGAATGAAATTCCACATTTAGAATACCGTCACCTAAATCATTCACGCTGGCACTTAAATCACGTTTAAGCGTTTTATTACCTGTTTTATAAATGGCTAGATTTATCACTTTTGGATTGGGTTTAATGGTGACGGGGTGTTTTTCAATAGGACACCAATATGTCTGTTCACCATTTTCAGTAGTGTAAAAAGTATCGCGACCCGATTCTAACATTTCCAAAATCCACGATGGTACTTTCTTTCCTTCGGTTTTCATACGATCTACGGATTTTTGAACCCCAATTGCATCCCAACTTTCGAAGGGCCCCTTTTCCCAGCCAAACCCCCATTTCATGGCATTGTCAATATTCACAATATCATCTGAGATTTCTGGAATTCGGTTGGCACTGTAGATCAATGTTTTAGCTGTAATTTCCCAAAAATATTTACTGCCACGATCGTCACCATAACAAAGAGCTTTGAGTTTATCTGGCAGTTTTTGTCGATCTTTTGCGATTCGGAAACAATCAAACCGGACTTTTTCTTGGGGTGTATATTCACCGGTTTTAAAATCCACAGAATGGATGGACCGATCTTCATTCTTTTTATAAAAACCTGCTTTCGTTTTTTGACCCAAACGGCCCGAATCAATTAGTTGATTGAGAATATCTGGGATTATAAACATGTCTCGCTCTTCATCATCTAATGCTTTTTCATATGTTGTTTTTGATACATGTCTCATTGTATCTAATCCAACAACATCAGCTGTACGAAAGGTGGCACTTTTGGGTCGTCCGGAAATCGGTCCAGTTAATTTATCAACTTCTTCGATGGTAAAGCCTTGTTTAATAGCGAGATTCATGGTCGCCATCATTCCATACACTCCGATTCTATTTCCAATAAAGTTAGGTGTGTCTTTGGCATGAACGATGCCTTTACCCAGCACAGATTCACCAAATTCAACCATAGTTTTATATGTTTCATCACTTGTTTGTTCTCCACGAACTAATTCAAGCAATTGCATATATCTAGGTGGATTAAAAAAATGGGTTATCATGAAACGCTGTTTCACACCATCGGAGAGAGATGAAGTTAAATCTGTCAGTGGAATTCCTGATGTATTGGATGTAAGAATTGCAGTATCTTTTAAATGGGGGAGAAGGTTATTATAAACTTGCTCTTTAATATCCAATCGCTCCACAACGGCTTCTAAAACCCAATCCACTTCAGCGATCTTTTCAATATCATTATCGTAGGTACAGGGCGTTACTAATTCAGCATTTTTGGGTTTGTAAAGCGGAGCAGGTTTTAAAGATGTCAGTGAGTCCACTCCATTTTTTGCCAACTCATCATTAATGTCGAATAGGTAAGAAGGAATGCCTGCATTTGCGAGATGACCTGCAATTTGAGCCCCCATCACACCGGCACCGAGAACGGCAACTTTTTCAATATTTTGAGACATAATTTCCTCTATCGTTCAATTATGGTTGCAATACCTTGTCCGGAACCGATACACATAGTGGCGAGTCCAGTTTTGGCATCCTGTTGTTCCATCACATTTAGCAAGGTTGTAATGATGCGTGCTCCCGAACATCCTAGCGGATGTCCCAAAGCAATAGCGCCACCATTCAAATTCACTTTCAATTTATCCCATCCACCTTGTTCTATCACATAAAGAGATTGTGCTGAAAATGCTTCATTGAGTTCAATTAAATCTATATCATTTAAGGAAAGTCCCGTTTTTTCCAAAACTTTTTTGGTAGCAGGAATTGGACCAATCCCCATTCTTTTCCAATCTACGCCGGCAACAGATCGACCTTTAATAGTGGCTCGGATCTTAAGTCCATTTGCTTCCGCAAATTCTCGACTTGTAATCAATATAGCGGAAGCGCCTATAGAAATCGGGCTGGAAGTAGCCGGAGTGATGGTCCCATTTTCTATAAAAGCAGGGTTTAAACTTTGGATCTTTTCCAGATTTGGTTGTCTCGGACCTTCATCTTTATCAACAGTGACTTCACCATAAACATCAATAGGAATGACCTCATTGTCGAATCGACCATTCGCCCAGGCATCCAGTGCTTTGTTATGGGATTCCACTGCAAACTCTTCCTGAGCATCTCTGGAAATATTTCCTTCTTCAGCTAAAGTTTCTGCTGTCTCTCCCATACCGATATAATATTCCTGTTCAGCTAATTCCGGGTGAAAATCAGGATTGAATCCACCCATAGGAACAGAGAACATATCTTCCACACCGCTGGCAATTCCAACCTCGATATCTCCCGACTCAATTTTGGTACTAATTTGATGAACCGCATCCATGGAAGAACCACAGAATCTATTAACCACAGAACCACCCGTTGTTTCCGGAATATTTGCAAGAATAGCCACGCCTTTTGCCATGAGCATTCCTTGAGGTCCTTCGGGAAAAGCGCACCCTAAAATTAGGTCTTCGATTTTACCAGGATTAATCGAAGAATTTCTAGCCAACAATCCTTTTACCACTTGGGCGGCGAGATCGTCTGGGCGAATTCCAACCATATTTCCATTCTTAACACCAATGGGTGAACGGACAGCATCAATAATGACAGATTTAGACATAATTTTTCCTTATGAACGGTTTTCACGGTAGAATAAAAAATCATTCAAATCAAAATTCTCAATTTGAATTTGAGATAATTTCCGATGCTTTTTTCCCCGCCGTGTTAAACAGGGCGCTAATTTTTTTAGTGAAGGTGTTTTCATGATTGTTTTCCTTTTAGAATGGGTAATTATTTTGGGTGTACATAAAGTCAGCCAAAGATTGTTTAAGAGAAATTATATCTGTGGTAAGTGTCATTTGGGACTCTAATTGGATAATCGTATCTTTGAAATTTTCAGGGATTGTTTCCATGAAAATCTTGTTCAAACAGATATTGGATAAGGATTTCACTTCCAGTAAAGATTCAGCCGTGAAAATTCGTGCGATAACCGAACTCATGTTTGAAACACCATTAGAAGATTGACTTTGTCTTGCACGGGAGATGACCGAACCGGAAGTATAAATGTAGGTAAAAATATCTGCCAATGCTTCGCTTAACTGTTGCTCGTGTTTCAAATCCTGGCCATATTCGCATAATGCTTCCTGGAAGACCATGGATGCCAATCGTTTAGCTGATTCAAGTGCGAATTTTTCTGAGTGAAAAATATCTTCTGTTATGTCGGGAGTTTCTGTTGATA
Source organism: uncultured Fidelibacterota bacterium (assembly GCA_913045415.1). The sequence continues at coordinate 5,384 of CAJWPW010000084.1, forward strand.
AGAAATCATCCATGTCTCTTAAATAATCTCGGAGTGAAATTTCTTCCATAAGGACTTTTTTCATCATATATCCAGTCACAATTGCACGGTTTATTTCATTGGTTCCTTCCCAGATTCGATTAATTCTGTCATCTCGGTAAGCCCGAGCCATTGGATATTCTTCCGTAAACCCATATCCACCATGAATTTGGAGTGCTTCATCCACAACTAGGTCTGATGTTTCGCTGCCAAACACTTTTGCCATGGATACTTCGACGGCAAAACGTTCTGTGGCTTCCCCAGTCTTATTATAGTATTCCGTATCATTTTTATCCAATTCATCAATTGTATCTTGAATGAGTCCAACCGTTCTATATAACATGGAATCTGCTGCATAGATACGAACTGTCATATCTGAGATTTTTCCTTTAATCGCATCAAAATATGCAATGGGCTGACCAAATTGTCGTCGCTGAACCGCGTAAGCCATGGATTTTTCTAAGCCAAGTTTTGAACCACCAATACAGGCAGCCGCTAATTTATACCGACCTACATTTAATGCATTAA
>CAJWPW010000085.1 GCA_913045415.1 uncultured Fidelibacterota bacterium
ACCACCTTCATCATTATCAGTAGGGGCTCTCCAGATATTGTGGGCCAATGGTGTACTCAGCATGTCTTGCTCATGGAGTGTGACTTGCTTTAATTCACCACTTTCATGATCGAAAACAAAATCCCGACCGCTGGCTCCTACTTTAATGTGTGAATCTGATTGTTCAATATTCAGTCGAGGAAAGCTGGAACTTGATGCTGAGTTTTTGAAAAATTGAGTTTTTTCTTGAACGACAACCTGATCAGAAGCCATAAGATGTCCAGCTGGAGCCCAGGGCATTGCATCTTTTAGACTGAATTTAAAATTTATAACATACTCATGATCCGAACTTTTCTTGCGAGACTTGGTAAATACCGGCAAATCGAGTGGTGTCAACGCACCAGGAGAAATGTTCAAGGTCGGAATGCTTCCCTTTGCCAAAAAGGCTCCATCATCCAAAAGTTCCCACTCGCCTGTCAGATGATCCAGACTCTGGAAAAAGTAGCGATTTTCTAGCAGGAATTTGTTAGGGTCTTTACCATCCCAGGTCACCTTGGCGTTCTGCATATGATGTTTAATCTCATACAAACCCGGATGCGGTTTACGATCGGGAGAAACCACGCCATTGATGCAGAAATTGCCATCATGGAGCTCTTCACCAAAATCACCACCATAGACATAATAGGATCCATTTTCATCCGTTCTCAGGAGACCTTGATCCACCCAATCCCAGATAAATGCACCCTGGATACGTGGGTATTTATATATCGCATCCCAATACTTGAAGACATTTCCGTTACTATTTCCCATGGCATGAGAATATTCACAAAGAATTACAGGGCGTTCGGGATTTTCATCATGAAGCTTGATCATAAGATCCACAGAGGGATACATATTAGCGATGATATCATAATGATTAGGCAAGGGTCCATACCCTGGTTCTTTGCCTTCATAATGGATCAATCTTGAAGGATCATATTTACGAATCCAATCAGCCATCACATCATGATTGGGTCCATACCCTGCCTCATTCCCCAATGACCAGACAATAATTGATGGATGATTGACGTCTCTCAAGACCATCCGCTGTGCACGTTCCAGAAAGGCTTTTTCCCAGATTGGATCCAGTGTGAATTTGGACCAAAAGGCATGAGATTCCAGATTGGTTTCGTCATAGAGGTAAAGCCCGTATTCGTCACAAAGCTCATACCAGCGGGGATGATTGGGATAATGAGATGTTCGGACCGCGTTTACATTAAATTTCTTCATCAATTTGATGTCCGCAATCATGGACTCATCGGAAACAGTTCTGCCCGTGATGGGATCATGTTCATGGCGATTCACACCTTTGATAATAATGGGTTTACCATTAACCAGCATTTGTCCATTTTTTAATTCCACACTTCGAAAACCAGTCCTGCAACTGACATATTCTGTTATGTTATTCTCCAGATCTTTTAACGAAAGAACCAAGGTATATAGATGAGGTATTTCTGCCGACCACTGGCTGATATTATTTACTTCTAAGAAAAAATCTAATTTTTTTTCGGTATTGGGACTTAGTTTGTGCTCAATGGAGCGGATAACACCTATCTCCCGTTGAGCTGGGTCAAAAAGAGATGCTTTAAGTAAAACCCGTTTCGGAGAGGACGTATAATTTGATAAATCGGTTGTTAAAGATAATAACCCATTCTGGTAATTATCGGTGAGTTCTGCGATTGCCTTATAATGACGAATATGAACGTCGGGCACATGCATGAGATACACATCCCGGTAGATTCCGCTCAGCCGCCAGAAATCCTGGTCTTCAATAAAGGCCGCATCTGACCACCGAAATACCTGGACCGCAATACTGTTTTCTCCGGGTAATAGATAAGATGTAATATTGAATTCTGCCGGTGTCATGCTGCCCTGGCTGTAGCCCACCTTTTTCCCGTTTATCCAAATAAAAAATGCCGATTTTACACCGTCAAAGTGCAGTATGATTTGTCCATCATTCCAGGTGTCCGGCAATGTAAATGTTCTTCGGTACGAACCTACCGGGTTATTATCCCGGGGCGCGACTGGCGGTTGTGGATCTGGGAATGGATGTTTTACATTGGTATAGATTGGCTGGCCATACCCTTCAAGCTCCCAGGAACTGGGGACATTTATATTACCCCAGTTATTAACATTATAATCCAGATTAAAAAATTCAAGGGGCCTCTCATCCGGTTTTGGGACCCAGTTGAATTTCCATGTACCATTCAAACTGAAGTAATGATCAGATGCTAACCTATCTCCTAGCAAAGCTTGATCAAGATTATCATAAGGTATCAGCGTGGCATGACCAGGTTCTTTGTTCTCCCCAATCATAGTTGGGTCTTCCCAATACTCTGTTTGCCCTTGGACTAGAATCCCCATAAAAATAAATAAGAAAACAAATGCTGTTTGTTTATTCATTTGCTTCTGTTTAATTAACTGCAATAATCACTGAACCATAATTGTTGCTCTTTTCAATTTCTTCGTGGGCTTTTGCGCTCTGTTCTAATGGGAATGTCGCTGCAACGCGATGATCAAATTGCCCATCGGTCAGAATAGTTGTTATATCTTTCATAGCCTGTTGTTTTGCTTCCCAAGGCATGGCATAAACCAAAACCATTCTTACAGTCATATCCATGAACATCATTCTTATAAACGGTATGGCAGGATTCATATCTGTCATGGAGGAATAAGTTGCAATTGTACCGCTTGTTTTTAATACACGAAGGACAGGAAGCAGGTTTATACCAAAATCACCATCCACAACCCGGTCCACTTTTTTCCCATTTGTAAAATCAAGTATTTCTGCAGCTGTTTCGTCTGATGGATGACCAATCACAAGATTTGCGCCTGCTTTTTTGCAATGTTCAACGCTTTGGGGGCTGGACCCGGTAGCAATGACCGTTGCACCGAAGTATTTTGCCCACTGAATAGCGTAGTATCCAACCCGACCTGAACCACCTGTTACCAGTAAGATCTGTCCATCTACACTGCCATCAGCACAAACACATCTGTGAGCGGTCATAGCAGGGATACCCATCATAGCCCCTGTTTCATAGGAGGCATTATCCGGCATCCAGACTGCCTGGTTGGATGGCACACAAACATATTCTGCAGACGTTCCTTCCTGCCGGCCATATTGGGCATTGTAAAGCCACACTCGCTCACCAACTTTGCGGTCAGCAACATCAACACCTAGTGCAACTATCTCACCGGCTCCATCGCTATTGGGTATCACAGGACCACCATCTAAAAGCGCAGGGTTTGCGCCAAGTCTTTTCTTCGTATCTGATGGATTCACTCCGGCAGCATATAGGCGAACTTTCACTTCACCTGCAACTGGTTCAGGTGTCAAATAGTCACCAAACTCCAGAACATCTCCTGCGGGGCCAAATTTAGTGTACCATACTGCTTTCATAAAAACTCCTATAAACTATTTGTTAATCCTTCAGTATGTCCATCTAAGCCAATGGCCTGACCTGAAATATATCTGCCATAGGCAGATGTCAGAAATAGAGCCAGATTGGCTACGTCTTCCGGCTCAACAAATGTTTTCATTGAAACCTGTTTCACATACAATTCCTTGATCTCTTCTACCGTTTTCCCTTGCTCTAAAGCATCTGCTTGAATGACCTGTTCGATACGATCACCACTTACACTACCAGGACAAATAGCATTAACCCGGATGCCTTCACCCCCAAGTTCCATGGCCAGTGTTTTTGTTAAACCGATTACTGCCCATTTTGCTGCCGTATACGGACTCCGTAACGGGAATCCAAAGAAAGCTGCGCTGGATGCAATATTTATTATAGATGCCTGGTTCGAATTTTTTAGTAGTGGAATCGCCGATTTAAGAGAATAGAACATACCATTTAGATTCACTGCAATTGTCTGGTCCCACTCATCAGGTTCCACATCCTGCAGGTTTGCTGTAGGGCCGGCGATACCGGCACAATTAATCAGGACATCAACTGAACTGACCTGCCTCCTTACGGTGTTGAAAAATGATTCAACTTCTGAAAAAATAGAAATATCTGTCTTTTGGATAAAGATTTCAGGATTCTCAGTTTTGAAAGATAGAATGAACTCATCAGAATTATCACATACAAACACACTGCTACCTTCTCTTGCGTAGGCCATTGCAATTGTTCTCCCAATGCCCGATGCACCGGCGGTGATTACAACATTCAGTTTTTGAGACAGGAAATTCAATTTATTTATGGTTTCTTAGATTAATTAGTAAGGACACTCCCATCAAAATATAGACAAGAATTAAAGGCAGGGCCGATATCAAGACTACCAGTTTTAAAGATTCCAACCCGCCAATATAAATCAAGGACAGCGGCAGGATCACCAATGTGAATGCCCAGAATAGTCTCTGCCATCTTTCAGGTTCCTGATGAGGCTCCAGTTTTTCTGTGGCACACAATGCCAGAGCATAAGAAGTGGAGTCAAAGGTAGTGGCCATAAATACTACACTCATAAGTGTAAATAAGAATATAGTTATATGGCCGCCCGGCAAGGAACCAACCACACCTGATATGGCGCTTGCTGCTTTACCAAGATGAATCAGTTGGGTTGTGATGAATTCACCCGATAGTTCTAAGGATAGAGCATAATTCCCAAGTATGTTATAGAAAATGGCACAACCCATACTGCCAAAGAATAAGGTTCCTAAGATTACTTGGCGAATCGTTCTTCCTTTTGAAATTTTTGTAATAAACATTCCATTAAAAGGCCCTACGGCTACCCACCAGGACCAATAAAATATACTCCAGTCCTCCACGAATCTTGAATCGGTTAAGGGATCCGTCCACGTTATCATCCTAACAAAATCTTGTATCATTAGTCCGAAACTATTTAGGCTCATTTTCAGAATATAGACCGTTGGACCAGCTATGAAAACAAAGGTAAGAAAAATAAATGCTGCGATTGTATTAAAATTGCTTAATCGCTTGATGCCACGTGCTAAGCCCAGATAGACTGAAATTGAGACGATGGTAGCACAAAAAAGGATCACAACAACTTTCAAAATGAAGGAATCAGTAAAGCCAAACACGGATTCAACCCCGGCCGCAATCATGGGAATTCCCAATCCCATTGATGTGCCGGTAGACCCTAATAATCCAACCATGAACAAAACATCAATGATCTGTCCGGGCAAGCCATCCGCATGGTGGCCTATCAGCCCTCTGCAACTGTTACTTATTTTAAGAAACGGGACATGTTTAACATAATACATATAACTGAGAGCTATTGCAGGAAGACAATAAAATGCCCATCCTGCGATTCCCCAGTGGAACATCCCATATGTAGCCGCATATTCAATTGCAAGAGTTGAACGCGGTTCTATACCAAATGGAGGTGACTCATAATAGTATGCCCATTCGATTGTACCCCAGTAAAGAATTCCCGTTGCCACGCCCGCGCAAAACAGCATAGATGCCCAACTGAACGTATCAAACTGGTATTGCCCTTCTCCTAGTTGAATTTTACCATATTTGCTGAATGCAAGCCAAAGTACAAACAGAAGAACAACAATTGTTAAAATTTGGTAAGTGCTTCCAAAAACATTTTCAATGGATACTTTTAATGATAAAAGAACTTGGTAACTATCTTGAGACCATATAATAATTGGTGCAATGCAAGATACCAGGGCAACCAGAGATGCATAAAATATTATTTTGTCTGTTTTTATCAAAATTTTTTGATTCTTTTACATAGAGCCTGAAGATAAGAAAATCTTATAATTCAAGCCTTAATTTATATTGTACGGCTCCAGCTTCATAGATGAATGAAACACACACACCACTACTGGTCGAAACTTTTTGGACCAAAAGCATTTCATTCAAATTCATCCCATTCAACTTTATCGGTTCTTGATTTTTGATATTCCAT
>CAJWPW010000086.1 GCA_913045415.1 uncultured Fidelibacterota bacterium
ATAGGATAAAAGGGTTTTGATGCCTTTTACTTCTTCCAAAAGAACCGATGATATTTGACCGCTGTCAACACTAACACCCAATGTTGCATTGTCTAATGGAATTTTTTTCCTAGGGATATAGATTGGATATTTCCCAGGCATTGGCAAAACATCGTTGGAAGGCTTATCCGGAAATTCTTCAGTAGGTGCTTGATCGGCGATTTTCTCATCTGGTTTTGATTCAGCGGGTGTAGCGGAAATAGATTCCGGAGCATCTTTTGGATCTTCTTTTTCAATGATTAACTCGTCTGGAGGTTCGCCTCCGCCAATCCAATCATCATCTTTCTCTTCCAGTTCCGGAGGTCCGGGTGCTGCTTCCTTTTCGGGCCCGTCTTTTCGAAGGACATCCAAGAGTTTATTAACGGCAATCTCATTATAATTTTTTTTCTTTTGCTGGAGTAATCCACCGGTGCTTACCTTGCCTGAAATAACCCGCTGCACCATTTCTTCGCTGATTTCATTTTTATTCTCGCTCATCATGGTAAGCAGAAGTTGGTGACACAATTGGGTCACCTTGCGTGGATAACCTTGGGTGTTTTTATAAATTTTCAGAATGGCTTTTTCGGTAAACCAGCTGCCGGGTTTGCCTCCGGAGACTTCGATCCGATGGTCGACCATGCCCCTCATATCTTCTAATGCAATGGGGCCAATCTCAAAATCGAAGGATATACGATCTTCAAAATTTGGATATTTATGGATCATGGCCCCCATTTCTGGCTGACCGAATATGATCAACTGCAGCAACTTAAAATCATCCGTTTCAAAGTTCAATAGGGTCCGAAAAACATCTAACATTTCGCCAGGAAGATTTTGGCCTTCGTCAATGATCAGAACCAGAATTTTACCTTGCTCAACACCAATCTTTAAGAGATAATTCTCAATTATATTCCTGCATTCCTGTACAGATTCCCCCGTGTTACTTACACCGAATAAATCAATAATATATTTCAGGAGGATCAGTTCAGATTCGAACTTCGGGTCCAGAATCAGGTAAAAATCGAAATCGTCTGGTTCCGCTTTAAAATTCTGGATCAGTTTTCTGCTGATGGTGGTTTTCCCCACACCAATTCCACCACGGATCACAGATAATCCACGACGCATCCTGATAGCCAGTTCCAGCCCTTCTAAGCATTGTCGATGCTGGACAGCAGGAAAAAACAGATCAACATTGGGTGATGTTGAAAATGGGTCTGTTTTTAATCCGATTGAATCAAATAGATTCAATGAAAACTCCCCGGTTTAGCTCGTTACGAAAATGAAATGTAAGTGTAAACCATAAAGACTGATGCTGCAATAAGCGCTATGCCAATGGGGATCCTGTTCTTCAGGAAAAATGCATCCGTCATATAAAGTTTATTTGCGTGTCTTTCAGCTTGTAGGATTGTATTGGGTGACACAAGAAGCAACAGCCCAAAAACACCCGACAGGATAGCTGTGACTAAAAATATAATTTTATTCAACGGTTCACCAGCATATGTGTATCCAAGAAAAGCGGATACGCCTAGTAGCCCTATGCCAATGGGGATCCTGTTCTTCAGGAAAACAGCATCTGTCATAAACAAGCGGTTGGCTTGCCGTTCGGCTTTTAAGATTGCTTCCGGTACAAAGATCAATAACGCACCGAAAACGGCAGAAATTATCCCTATTATCAGGATAATTATCATGGGATTTACCATATTTGAACCTCTGATTTCATTTCGATGAAAATTGGTTTATTCAAAAACCTGTGAAAAAGGGCGCATCTCACCCATTCCTCGATCGAGGAATTTAAGGATAAAATAGAGAGAAAGATAACTCTCTTGCCGTCTGGAAATTAATATTCTAAATAGGAGCCGGGAACAACGATCGGATCTAGTCCAATATTGAGCCCTGAAAATGTAGGAATATTTCCTCTCGTAATGGATGCATCATTGCCTTGAAAATCTACGGAAGAGTATGAAATAACTGACCCGGTAACGTCACTGTTTCCTATCAATGAGAAAGAAGAACTATAGTTTAAAATGGCTCCATACACCGTGCTCCCATCCAGCTCAAGGCTATTACCCTTGGATATGATTAATCCATACACCGTAGAATTGTCATATTCGGCACTACCTTTTGAATACAGTATAACAGGTGCCCCTAAACCAGTCCCTATCTGGGAATTTGAAATTGTAATATTTCCGCTGCAAATCAGGAAAATATTTCCATTGATCGTTGTGTTTGAACTAATGTTCAAATTGCCATTTACAACAATATAACCGGGTCCGTTCACGGTTGAGCCCGATATGGTCAGATTATTATTCGCCAACAGTTTGCTGTTGGCATAACTGTTTAAATTGATCGTTGTATTAGCAAAGGCTGTGCTACCCATTTTTGAAAGTGTAGGCCCATCGGTCCAGGATGCGTTACTTATTGAACCGTCATTGTTTGATTGGGTCTGCGTATCATTCGCTGTGTTGCCAGTATTTTCCTGGAAATTATAGTACGCCGTTAAACCAGACTCATCCCCAGCAAGAATGGTATCTTTTTTAGCTGCAATCTGACTGGCGGTGCGTGCCACATTCCAGATCCGGACTTCATCTATTTTACCATTGAAAGTGTAACCATTGCCTGTGCCGTTATGATACCGGGAACCGCTCCGGGTACGTCCGATATTAGTGGGATTATGACTCCATAATTGTGAGCCATTTCCACTAGTCATATAATTTCCATCTAAATACATTTTAAGGGCGTTAGCAGAAACAGAAGAGCCACCATTAAGTGTCAGTGCTACATGGTGCCACTGATTATTTTGGATAGACGTTGTGTATATCCATGTACCAGGGGTCCAGTTGCTTTCATTAGATCTACGGTTCCATCCACCAACGTATAATCTTCCGCTATGGATGTAAATATTCAGTCCGCGGGTACCACCGCCTACTTCGAAAATCACTTGTCTGGTATTGCTATCTTTATTATTTGTCCTGAACCAGGCTTCGACTGTACGCTGGCCATGAATACCGGTATTGATATCCGAGCTGCCACCAATTCCAACATAATCACTGCTGTTAAAATCCAGGGCATAATTATTGTAGGCACCGGTAGCCGATGCTGCGCTGGTTAAAAGAGCTTCATACTGTGTTATATCCAGCGTTGGGAATGACGGTGGGGAAGAGAGCAGTGTTCCACCTGTCCCTGTGCTTGTATATGTTATCCCGCTGTTTGTGCCGCTATTGGACTGAACATTGCCGTTGTAGAACATATCTCCGCTAATGGTGCCGTTGGACTCTGTAAAGGTTTGGCTCCCGGAATTATTACCGTAAAACGAAAACAAGAATGCTTCCGGCATTGATGAGACGATTAATCGCAAGTTTCTCTCAACATCATTTATTGTTGCGGTACTTTTAACGGTTATAAAATGGGAGTGGGGAAGAGCTGTCCCAGCTTCATTGTTCTGGGTGTCAAAAGAGACAGAGTAGTTGCCATTATTAAAGTTCCCCGTGATGTTAGAAATATTCCGTGATGCCTTATAAGACTGCATAGCATGCTCAATCCCGGTCATGGCAAGGTTTCGTGCTTTAATATCAGTCATATAGTAACCGCCGGTACGCGACTCAGTTATTGAAAAACGGGCCAGATAAAATGCAAACAGACTCAAAATAATGAAAATACCCATGGTAGACGCCATGATGATCATTCCTGATTCTGAGTTACGTTCGTGATTCATCTTAATCATTAGTCGTGGTAGCTCATTTTTGAACCAAACCTAAAATTATGTGGATACACAAAAGATGTTAGTGAAAGTGTATCCATATCATTTATAAATGTTAAATCCAGTTTTGAAAGATGGACAGTTTTTGCCTGGGTTGCGGTTAATCCTCCTGAAGACGGTGACACAACATTGAAATTATTATTATAGAAGGTAAATCCGTTTGACTGGGAATATCCTAAAGAATTGGATAGTGAGTTATAGCTTCCTGTGCCTAGTCTAAAGTTAAATTGGTCTGGAGAACCGGTCTGAAAATCTTTCAGATCGCCTTTTCCATTCTTTAGGTAAAGACTATTCTGATCTGAAAGAATAAAATCGGCTGACGATGATTGCCCCTGTGTGTCTCTCATCAGTCTCCAGAAGGCGGACCTTGCTTCACTCACAAAACCCTGGCGATTTGTTTCTTTAACAAATATATCTGCACCCTGGAAAAGCATGGTGGCCGCCATGGACCCAATGATGCCCACAGCCACAATGACAATTATCATTTCAATTAATGTAAATCCCTTTTGTGATGAACGCATCGTTTTATAACCCGGGGCTAATAATCATGGTATCGGTCATGGCAGAAAGTGTCTTGTGAGTTACTTTTACCATAATGCTTTTATAGTCTGTCTGGTTGGATTGGGGCGTGTGAAACCCTGAAGACGCAGACACGTAGGTGACAGCAACAGAAATGCCGAATGCAGGGTGTTCGCTGACTTCATTAATGGTATACTGATGAAAATCATCAATATCGTCAAAATGGTTAATGGCGGTTTCTCCAGAGTCTTTCCCCAGGGAAGAAGACCAGGGAGCTGCGCTATTTTCATCATACCCACGGGCCCGGATCTGGTTCTCCATACTGTTCAGTATAACACTTTGCACAGTCCTTAATTCAGAATGTGCCCTGACAGTTTTTCCTGTGTTCAGTGCCTGGAGAAAAACCATGAAAGAAAGGGTAAGCAGGATCAAAGATACCATAATTTCAATCAGAGTGAACCCTTTTGCATTGCCCTGAATATTTTTCATTAATTCACGCTCCATGTCCCAGTCACAGGTGCCACAGAAATTGTTTTTGAATTAAGCACGATGGATCCGCCTGATTTTGCGTCCCCCAGTGGAAGAAACTGAAGCTCAGAAGACCCGTTAAAATTGGCGGATGTGATATTTACTTCTATAAAATCAGATTGATCAAATGAAATAACGCCATTGGTACTGTTTGGAAAATCGGTTATAGCTGATCTTGAGCCGTCAGGGCCATTATAAATAGTATATTGTTCAAGGGTTGTAGAAAATACAAGGGTGATTGTATCATGCCTTGCAAATGCCATGGATTTTGAATAATCAATGTCAGTGGTTATTTGATCGATAGCAATTTGAACCTGGATGGTTGTCAACCCTGTATTGGTTCGTGTCATGGCCATGGCACCAAAAATACCAATCAGAACAATCATAACAATCAGTTCTGTAAGGGAAAACCCAGGGGTTGCTTTTTTTAAATTAGTTTTAGTTTGATTTTCCATGGTCGGAATTTACTTACGACCGCAAGAAGAGGGGATTAAATAGAGTGAGTAAAGGATTTTTCGTAGGAAGGACTGTCCTGATCGATGTCTTCTATTTTGATATAATACCTGACTTCTCCTGTGGCAGCGACCGTATCCAGCCATGTTTCATACTTGAAGGATTTATTATTGGCGTTTTTGGGCACTTCATTTTGGGAGAACAAATGTTTGGGCGCTTCTGGGGAGAGGGTAGAGTCCATGGGTGTGCTGGCCCATTCATCATCCATGACATGGGTTTGATTCGTGGGGGCAGGAGGAAAGTGGGCGCTCCTGCCGCTCGTCTGGTGCATCCGGTAAAAATAATGGAAAAATACTTCCCGGATCGTTTGCATGTTGACTTCATTCCGTTTTCCCTGCGTCCGTTCCGCCACACCGTTGTAAGCGGGAATGGAAGCACTCATCAAGATTCCCAAAATGGCTAGTGTGACCACCAGTTCCATCATAGAGAATCCATTTTTATTTTTCAAGTATTGTATCATTTATCTTTAATTACGTCCTGAATTTAAAAAGGCTCCGGTGTTATACCGGAGCCTTTTTAGCTTTTTTAAGTGTTTGAAACTACAGGATCAATCAGGAATTATTAAC
>CAJWPW010000087.1 GCA_913045415.1 uncultured Fidelibacterota bacterium
ACATGGTCTCATCCCGCGTATTCATGCCGATGAATTTGAAGATTCTGGTGCGGCAGAATTAGCAGGAGAAACCGGCTCAATCTCTGCTGACCATCTCATGGCAGTGAGTGACGAGGGCATCCAAAAATTGGCTGAAAATAGAACTATTGCTACTTTGCTTCCCGGAACGACTTTCTTTTTGGGGAAATCAGGATATGCGCCCTATCTAAAATTAAAAGAGGCTGGTGTAGATGTTGCATTGGCTACGGATTTCAATCCCGGAAGTTGTTATATCCAATCCATGCCCTTTATTTTATCTTTATCCTGTATTTATTTAAAAATGCCCATTCTGGATGCCATCATGGCAGCCACATTCACATCAGCAAAATCTTTACAATTAGAAAATGAAGTTGGTTCCATCGAAATTGGGAAAAAAGCGGATATTCTTGTCTGGAATATTGAGAGAAGTGTTCAAATTCCATTTCTTATTTCTGATCACTCTGTCCAATCAATCATTAAGAATGGTTCTATTGTATCGTAAAATGCTGTCATTTCTGGACAGGAGTTTTTTCGATAACAAGGGAGATATTAAAAATCCAGTGAAAAATAATAGATTTCGAATAAATTAATTGAATTTTGCTAACCAACAAAAAATTCATGTTTTTACCACTTGATTCTCCGTCGGTGAATCATGTAAAATCCCGCTAACATTTTGAACAGGACGATGCAATCTAAACGAATTCTACTTGTTGCACTCTTTGCACTTTTGGTCGGGACAGACGGTCTTTGGGCTAATTATGCTTTTAAGAAAAAAGTCATAAGCGTTTGTAATTCTTACCGGATCACGGTTGAATCATCCCAGTTTTCTCTTGGAGAAAATGATTTTTCAATAGACCTTGAAAGTGGCAGGAATAATTTTGAAATGGTGATGTTGGTTGGTTTTGCGGCTGCCGGGCACGCCATTGAACATCAGATTCAGATGGGGAAGGCAAACGCTTACACACCGGAATCAATAATTATGAATGTTGCGGTCCCTATCTCAAGGGGCGAAACCAATATGTTTGTAGCCACGTGTTCGAAACAAATGGCCATTGAGTTAGCCAACGGAACAATGGAATCGTCTGATTTCATGCAAGAAATAAATATGGAAATACAATAAGGAGTTTATTATGCCTGATCCTAATACACTAATGGGACTATTAACACAATATGCGCGTGCTGTTGGCTGGTCCATCACTGCTGCAGTTGGTTTTGCTTTTGGTATTGGAATTGCTTTAAAAGTTTTTGATTGGTTGTCTACAGAAATCGATGAGTGGGAAGAGATAAAAAAAGGTAATATGGGTGTTTCTCTTATCTTTATATCTCTGATCGTCATGGTTGGACTTCTGGTTCATAAAGTAATTTAAAATATTATTCAACCCTATTGATTCAAAAGCCTTCTCGGTCTCGGGGAGGCTTTTGAATTTTTACAGCAAGGCATTCAAAGACTTTTTAATATTAAAACAGTTTCAAATAAAAATACATTAGGATGGGTGCAAAAGCCGTATTCATCAAATTCACCATATCATTATTAACCCAGGATATCCCTGAAATAAAGACAGCACCATCTTGGGCTGATTCAATAATCTCACCTGTTTGGGTTTCATATTTTGCTTGAATAGTTGCACCCAGAAAAGAATCGAAGATTGATCCTACAAATCCACATAATATAATGCCATAAACTATGAAGGGTGGCATAGGAATTACACACCAGATTGTGAATCCGAATAAACTGGATCCGAGTAGCGATCCAATTATCCCAATACGTGTGATTCCACCGGACAGGCCATGATCCATGGGTTTAAAATTCACAATTGATATAGGTTTCTTTTTGGATATTCTCCCGATTTCCGTTGCCCAGGTATCTGACATAGCCGCAGAAACAGATGCGAGAAATAAGAAAAAATCAATAGCATTAGGTTGAATAAAATCGAAAATACAAATGAGCAACGCAATCCCCCCATTTGCATAAACTTGGACAATATCTCGATCTGAACCTTTCGTTTGGTAAAAGGATGTATTCTTAACAATTTTACTTAGTAATGAAGATAAAATAAAAAACACCGCTAATGGAAATAAAAATCTCCAACTGCCGATGAGTGTTACAATAATCCCCATGATTAAAGCACCATAAAACCCACTCCTCGATAATGAACGATAATAGTAAGCTACATATAATAAAAGAATGACAATAAAAAGTAAAATTGAAGAAGATGACACAATTAGTTCAAAAAATTGTCCTGATTCTGATACATGGTTAAAATAACCGATCATAAATAAAAGACTCACAATTGGGATGGAAATATTATCGGTACCACGGCAACTTGTTATTTCTGCTATCGTTGCCCCCAATGCTGTAAAAAGTGCAAATCCAAAGAGGTAACTATTTGAATTATCAAAAAAGGAATGAGCGCCTAAATATAAAATAATAAAAGCACTGGAAAAAAATGCAATGGTCCCTTGGACCGTTTTTTCATCCACCCAAATTTTGAATTTGGATGGGAATAGCGTGGATTGTCCAACTTGTGAAGCTAAAGGGTCTGAAATGGCTAGTACCAGAAAGGATAGGATTATGAGTTCAGGATAATTCCAAAAAAAGAGAACCATTATAAAATATGCGATAGGAAAATAAACCGTTCCGTAAGAAAACCTATCCTGGCTATGGATCCCTTTAAATAATTCTTTTCTCAATGCATACCCATTCAGGAAAATAAATATGATCGATAAGGTAATTGGCCAAAGATTGGTTGAGAAGATCAGGGGAGAAATACACACAAAAATACCAACTAGGAAATGAACCCATTTGCGGTTAGCATCAGGTGATATCCAATCTTGCTTTTGTGTAAAATCACTTATCCCAACTATCCCTAGAATCAGGAAAAGAAAAGATGCAAACGTCCACCATTCATTCTCAAATGGAATCCAATACGGAAATGTCATTAATTAAATTATTGCGTAAGAGATTAAATGGCAATGATTGAGCATAAGAAAAGAATTAATTTTTAGGTAACTAACTTTAACAACAGGAATAAAAATGAAGGTCGCAGTAAATGAGTTTGTCCGCCGTCAGGTGAAGGGTTCTGGAAAAACCTATTCTAAGACAATGTCTTTTGAAGCAATCGCCGAACACGCCCAAATCCAAATGGGAAATGGGCACTTTTCAAAGGGATACCGAGATGGTGTCCGAATTGTCCATTGTAATATTTCTATAATCGGTGAATTTTTTTGTCCAATTATAAAATTGGACGAAAATTCAAAATTGGTTTCAAAATTGGTTAGACGGAGGCCGGAAGAAGATTTTTACATTCAAACCCGGGCGATCAAAGGAACACCTTTCAAAGCAGAAGCTGTGGATTTAATCCTGTACCGCAATGATGTATTAGCTGAGAATGATGAGCAGTCAACCGATGCGGAGTGGGAATTAGTCAGCATCAATGCAATCCCGTCAGGTTTGAAAAAAATACCCATGGGGCCGATAACAATGATGCGGAATCAGCTAGAACTTCCTGGCGGAACAAAAGCACATTATTCATCAGATGAGTGGGCTGAGTCTGTCCGATTTTGGCAGGAATTTGCAGGTTTAGAACCGGAAAATGATATTTAATAAAGATGTTTACAATTATTCACTAAATATTTAAGTTTAGACGCGGAAGTCGATTATCTAGTGCATCATTATATCGGCTCAAAAAATAACTGAGGTAATATGAAAGGAATGAAATCCATTCTTAAGCTGTCCTTCTGGGGACGGTTTCCAATCACAGTAGCAGTCCTATGGGGGGCGTGCGTCTACGGTCAGGCTTATTCCATTTCGGGGAGAGCTTTCAACGAAGCTGGTAAGAAAATTGGGCCTGTTCGAATCGTTTTATATGATCTGGATAAGAGGAAGGTTATTGAACTGGAAACGCCTACTAGTGGGAAATTTAAATTAAAAAATATTCCTAATGGAAATTATACCATGAACGTTTATGGCGAAGGCGGTTATGGGGCCACTAAGAATTTTGCTGTCAGCGGCACTAATATTTCTGATGTTAATCCAGCATTGAATCCAAACTTGGATCAAGTCCAAGTTAGTGTAAAAAATATGGAGAAAGGAGCGAAGTGTAATTGGAAGAAAACTCCAGGTGCTGTTGAATTCATTATTTATCGAGATAATAATGAAGTGGGAAGGACAAGTGAAACATTTTATTTAGACGCTGTTGATCCAGGCCAGACATTTGCTTATAATGTGACTGCGGTTAACAGTGATCAATCGCTGGGTACGCGATCCATTACTGAATATGGAAAAAAATTAATGCCCACACCTGAGAATGTGACGGCAGAAGCGAAAAAAAATATTGTTAAACTTTCCTGGGATGCGGTAAAAAATGCATCTGCTTACAATGTGTACCGAGATGGTGAATTGGTTAACTCCACATCGGAAAATTCTTTTGCAGATTTTAAATTAAAATACGGGACTAAGTTTGCTTATACTATTGCAACCCTGGATCATCAATCGGAACCAGGCAGCAAAACTGCAAATGTATTTGTTACGACACACCCAGAAATAGCAAAACCCAAAGGGCTAAAAGCCAAGAGCGGTGAGAATCAGGTCATGCTAAACTGGAAAGTTGCTAAGAATAGTGTAAAATATTACATTTACCAAAATAGCGCTCTGATTGATTCCGCAACGGGTCTTAGTGCTACCGTGAAAACGGAAGCTGGAACTGAAAATTGTTTTTCTGTGGCAGGTGTAGATCAATATGGTTCAATAGGTCCTAAATCGGATGCAGCCTGTGATAAAAGTGTATTCTCAGCACCAGACTCTATAGTCGTCTCATTTGATAAACGGAATAATCATTTAATTAAATGGTCCGAGGTTGAAGGTGCAAGTTCTTATAATCTTTATACGAATGGTAAACTACAAACCAACACCGAAAAATTACAAATAAGTCTAAAAAGCCTGAAATGGGAAACTGACTATTCCTATTACCTGACTTCCTTAACGGATGATGGAATTGAGGGGCCTAAATCATCAGATTATACTGTAAGGACACCAAAAATATATATTATTGAAGGATTATTGCTTGATGAAACAGGGGATGAAAAAAATGTAGATCAGGCCAAGGTATTTCTATATGATTCTTTAGGTATGACTTTATTGGAAGAGTTTGTTGTAGCAAGGAATGGAAAGTTTCGTTTAGAAAAAGAAATCATTGCTGATTATTACATAATCAGGGCCTATGGGAACGGCAGTGGGAATGGCGGTGATCGGGTGCAGGTAATTAATAAAGATATTACTAGTTTAAGAATAAATCTATCTACAGAAGGTCTGAGACCAAAAGTTTGGGTTGAACGAGGAGTTGAACAATTGACAGTACATTGGTCGGATGTTCCCCAAGGTAAATCCTACAATGTTTATAAAAATGACCGCCTGATACAGAATCTTGTGGGAGATACATCCTATGTGGATAAAGAAGTAGCACCGGGAGTTCCAACCAAGTACATGGTTAGGACCATTGATATTTATGATCTGGAAGGACCGGAGTCTAATCACGTAACAGAAAAAGCATCTTATGCACCACCTGATTTGACCCTGGCCGTCATTGCAGGCGGTTATGCTGTTGAGGGCAGCGGACGACTCGTCAATCTAAGCTGGCAGCCGATTCCAGGAGTGGGTAAGTATGCTTTGTACAGAGATGGCGAACTACTGGCAAAACAATCAGAACCATTATATGAAGAGAAAGATCTTGAATGGAATACGACTTATGTGTATAAAATAAATTCAATCGATTCAGATGATCTTGAAGGTGTGGATTACGTAGACTCTATTACAACACACCCTGAAGTGACTGCACCCGTTTT
>CAJWPW010000088.1 GCA_913045415.1 uncultured Fidelibacterota bacterium
AGATTTTAGGTAAGGAATTTGAATTTCCTGATGATGGATATAAGGGCACTTATATTAAGGATATTGCCCAGACCATTCTCGATGACCTGGGAGCCAATCTAACTACAGGTGATTCAAGTTTTAAAGAAAATGCGGAAAAATCTATTTTTGAAGACATTAAAAAAAGTCTTCTTAATCTTGGGATCCACTTTGACCAATTCACCAACGAAAAAACATTCTACGAAAATGGTGAAATTGACAAACTCCTAAGCGAATTACGAGACAAAGACCTGATCTATGATAAGGAGGGTGCCACGTGGTTTAGAGCAACTGCACTTGGAAAGGATCAGGACCGTGTCTACATCAAAAGCACAGGCGAGCCAACCTACCGTGTACCGGATACGGCTTATCACCGCGATAAAATCAACCGTGGATTTGATCTCATTATTGATATTTTTGGAGCTGATCATGCAGACACATATCCGGATGTACTTTTAGCTCTGGAATCACTAGGACTGAAAACGGATCAAATCAGAGTGCTACTTTACCAATTTGTAACATTACTCCGAGGTGGCGAAAAAATTAAAATGTCCACCCGAGAAGCCAATTTTGTGACAATGGATGAGTTGGTGAATGAGGTAGGTACAGATGTTGTACGCTACTTTTTTATTATGCGAAGCATGAACACACATCTCGATTTTGATTTAGAACTGGCGGCTGATCAATCTGATAAGAATCCTGTCTTTTACCTGCAATATGCCCATGCACGAATCTGCAATATTATTAAACATGGGCAAGAATCAGGATTAGAATTAGGAGATGATTTTGATTCTACACTTTTATCTCATCCAGAAGAAATTAATTTAATCCAGCACATGGTACGATTTCCAGAAATCATGGAACTAGCTTTCGAAAACCTGGAACCACAAATTATTGCTAACACCCTTCAAGAATTGGCTACACGATTCCATAAATTTTATGGACAATGTCATGTGATTACAGAAGATAAAGCACTTTCAAACGCTCGGTTGGCACTCATCACATCGGTAAAAGTTATCATGGGTAATGGACTGAAGATACTGGGACTCACAGCGCCCGAACGCATGTAATGATCGATTTCATTCATTCTGAAATTCAGTTTTTCATTCTTTGTCTTACTACATTTTTCACGCTCATCAATCCAGTCGGAATAGCACCAATTTTATTGGTGATGACAGAGCGATTCTCAAAGGAAGAAAAAATAAACATTGCATGGAAAGGATCCTTAACTGCTTTTATTACACTTATTATTTTTTCGATTTTGGGCTCCGTGATTTTCAACATTTTTGGGATCACAATAGAAGCATTTCAAATTATGGGTGGTATTTTATTTTTTAGAAGTGGCTTTCGAATGTCTGAAGCAAAAATTGGGCGTTCCAGAACCACACCTATGGAACGTGAAGAATCTCAGGAAAGTGATGATTTAGCTATCACTCCTATTGGAATCCCTTTAATTGCAGGGCCAGGCGCCATTACCGCATCCATGTTATTATCCAGTCAAACGCCGCAAATCTATAGCTATGCAACATTGGGTGTATCTATTTTCCTAGTCCTCACAGTGGTGTATCTCATTTTAAGAAATGGTGGCCTTCTGATGAAAGCACTGGGTTATGCCGGCATGAGAGTTATTCAAAGATTAATGGGGTTAGTTTTAATGGTGATTGCAGTTCAGTTCGTAATTAATGGTGTTATGTCTATCCTGAGCCCGTTGTTTTCCCCATCACTTTAACAAAAGCATTTTCTGGGTCTGAATGTCCTGCCCAGCAGTAATTTGTAAAAAATAAATTCCCGTACTGACCCGTTTCCCAAAATCATTCGTTCCATGCCAGACAAATTTGTGTCGACCAGCTTTAACCTTATTTAGGTCTAAATGACGAATTGTTCTCCCTAGTAAATCATAAATGATAATATTGACATCTCTTACTTCGGGTAAATCATAATTGATTGCAGTAATCGGGTTAAACGGATTCGGATAATTATTATAAACCATGAATTTGTCTGGAAGGATTTCCACATCAATGGATGCAATTCCGTCGGCCAAGGTTACGCCGGTAATATCCATGAATTTGTATTGAATCTGCGCTTGAAAATATTCCTGTTCTGTTTCCGGAATAATTAATGTAAGTGTGGAATCAAATCCTCGATGGTCTGCCATGGAAAATTGTATTAATCCATGTGCTGTATCTGAAGATGTGAACATGAATGCAGATCCGGTTGGATTCACAAAATGCATCTTTTCAATATCCAAATTTGATTCTCCTATCAAGATCTCTGCCATGGCTACATCTTTAGGTATTGTGATATTTGCTTTAGATCCTTGGGCAATAATTTTCAATCCATCCGTTGATCGTGCCGCAATTAAGGTTGTATCAAATTCCAAGTTGAAATATTTCCAGTGCCACATTTTCCCAAACGCAGCAAGGTCTGTGAGGTTTGCTTCACCGTCAGGTTCAGGGCGAACATGCGGGGGATCATCTTTAAACGGACCCAGATCTGTTTCAGGCCAAGTTTGATTAAAAGTGAGAATATCTTCTATGGTAATATCATAATCATTATTCAAATCAGCCCAGAGTTTTGAATAAAAATGAAGCGTATCCGTAAGCCAAAGCGTATTATAAGCCACCGCACTGTCCACGATGACCGTTAATGTATCATAACTTGCCAGAGTGTCAGTCCAAATAACTGTGATGATAGAATCACCGTATTCATGTGATATTGTAAGATTTGAATCAACATTGGAATTCACAGATAATCCATATACATATATAGGACGATTGAATTTGATTGTAAGTGTATCATTAGCTAGAACAGATAAAAATCCGGCAGAATCCGAAATAACATTCGGTGTGATTTTATTTACAACCGGAAAACTATCATCAAAATAAATGCCATCTGTTCGTGCGGCTAAAGATTTATTGGTTGCCAGATCAAAGGCACGGATATACGAATAGTACAATGTATCCCGGACTAAATTCAATCCTGTAACTGTCATGCTGTCTGTACTGTCCGAACGCATCCAATTCATTACATTGGTTGTATCGTCTTCCGTTCCAATCGCAATTTCAAAATAATCAATTTCTGTATTATCTGTAAAATTTGACCAAATATAACTGAGTCGAGTGGAATCAATGGCATAATCCAGATCCATTACCCAATAGGCATCTATTACAGATCCGGTATCCGGATTTTGTGTATCAATGTAAATACTATTTCCCCATAAAGTATCTGAGTAGTTCCCCGCAGAATCCCGCACAAATACAGCACCAAAGTAAATGCCGTCATTGGATAAACTCAATCCGCCTAACCCTGCTACAGAGCCTTGATTAGAAAGTGTCCAATCCAATACATCTGTCAAATTTGAATCGGTGCCCAATCCGACATAAGCATCTTTCACGCCAGCAAGGGAATCAAACTGGGACCAATAAAGTGTGATTGAATCTGCCTGATTATAATAATCAATATCCAGACCTTCATTCCCTTCCAGAAGGCTCGTGATCGTTGGATTTGTTTTGTCTAATGTAACGGACCTACCATCTGTGGATGATGAAACCTGATCACCCTCATTGCCCGCGGTATCGTTATAAGTGATATAAAAGGGAATAATACCTTCAGCATTATCGGATAGAATTGTTTTAGTAACTGTCCAACTTGATCCCGCGTTTTCAGATATCCCTGTCAAAGAATCGGAAAACAAAATCGGCGTCACAGATGAAAGACCTTCGCTAGCGGTAAAATTCAAGGAAATAATATCGGATATTTTTGCCCAAGCTGAATCCAATTCATTATTAGACTGTATCAAAACCTCGGTTAAAGATGGCATTATTTCATCAATATGTAATATCGTATTATCGGTTGATCCAATCGTTTCATTCCCCGCCCTATCTTTTGCCTTCGCTATGAATTGTACATTTAGATTTTCCGAAAACCCATCTACAGTTGTGAATTCCATTCTTGTGATTTTAAGATCTTGTGAACTAACCCCCTGCCCTCCTATGATAATTTTTTCATCTCCAAGATTTACATATGCTCCTTCTCCAAATCTAACCTGGGACTGAAAAGTACCCCCGATTAAAGTTTCATCATCTTCTGGGATAGGTACTCGGAGCGTAAGAGTATCATTGCTCGCATTCCAAAATCCAAAAATTACTTTTCCACCTGAAACAAAGACTGTATCCAATTCAAAATCATCTGGGGGTGTCATATCAAATAAGATTGATGTTTCATTGGTCGTTTCTTCTACTGTATCTCCTATATTCCCCACCAAATCAGAATATCCAATTTCGAATTCGATATATCCCTCTGGTTCGGTTCCATCCATAATTCTCCAAGAACGGAAAGGTGTCCTGGATTCATTTTCAAATGTGGTGTCTGCATCAGACCCGGCAATGAGTACATCATTTGTTAAAAGATCCTCATCTGAAATAAAATCAAGATAAAGCGTGTCTGCAAGAATTGCTAATCCACCATCCATATCATTGGTAGATGAAAAAGAAACAGATGTGAGAGTGGGTTTTGTTCCATCAAATCGAACTGTACTGCCATCCGTTGTGGTAGAAACATCAGTCCCCAAATTTCCTGCAGTATCGCCAAATACAATATTGAATGAAACCATATCATCATTATCAGTTTCCTGGAAAGAATATGTAAATGTCCAATCTCTATTTGCACCAGAATGAACCGCATCCTGGCTAAAGATCTGAACCTGAAGGGTATCCAATCCTTCTGTGGATGAAACTATCAGGGTATCTGTATCCCCAACTTTTGCAAGGGAATCCGCAATGGCGTTATTGGTGCGTTGGGCTACTGTACCAAGGATGGGTAAAGTTTGGTCTATATGAATTGTTGATGTGCTGGCTGTCCCTATCGTTGAATTCCCTGCTTTATCCCATAATACTGCCTGAAAGGTGGCATTCCCATTTTCGGTAAACTCAGCTATACTTTCAAAATCTGTTTCCGATATTGAAACTATTTTCCCCATTCCCAAGTCACTCTGATCAATGTTGATTGTATCTGCTAAATTGGAATAGCTTCCTCCAAAAGAAGCCTGAAACTGAATACCACCACCTGGTAAAGTCTCATCATTCGGTACTGGTATAACTATTTCTAATGTTTGGTTGGAAGCATTCCAATACCCTGCTACTTCAATCCCATTTTTTGAAACCACATCCCCTAAGGTAAAATCATCCGGTGGTGTCATATCGAATAAAACAGAACTGCCATTTGAAGTACCTGAAATCGTATCACCGGGGTTTCCAACCCAATCTTCAAAGCCTATTGTGAATGGAATAAAGCCCTCATCCTCAGTACCGATTAAAATGTAACTCGCATAATAATTAAACCCACCCAACCAACCAGATTCTTCTGGTGAATTGCCAGCTAAAGTAATTGTAGCAGGTCTTAAGGTTTCACTGGATCTATATTGAAGAAATAATGAATCTCCGGGGGCACATACAGATGAATCATTGCTATTGTTACTGAAGAAATTCACAATTGGTAATATTGGCAAAGTACCATCAAACCGAACTTTTGAGCCATCTTGGGTAGTCATGAGTGTGTCCGATGGGTTTCCAGCGGAATCTGTCATTGAAATGGAAAAATCAACCCAGCCCTCTGTATCTGATGCTATAAAAGTGTGTGTCGCTGAAAATTTTATCCCATCCTGGGATGGTGTTTTTGCAGATCCTGCCAATTGAATACTTAAGTCATTCTGAACTTCACTAATCGTAAATGATAACGTATCCACGGAGCCA
>CAJWPW010000089.1 GCA_913045415.1 uncultured Fidelibacterota bacterium
CCATATCATTCTGGGGGACACCATTAATCATTACAGCAACGTTACGCTGATTAAATCCACGGACGTTAATTCGTGCATCACCGGCACCGCCGCCCTGTTGGGTTGCGTATACGCTGGGGGTTGTGTTTAAGGCCATAGGAATATCCTGTGATCCCAGCCGGGCTTCCAGATCTGCTTTTGTAACATTGGTATAAGCCACTGGTGTTTTTTCGTCAGCGCGGGATGCTAATACTTCAAGACCAGACATTTCAATTGTTGATGCTGAAAGACTGAAATTCACAGTGCTGGCAGCGGCCATGGAATCATCAGCATAGC
Source organism: uncultured Fidelibacterota bacterium (assembly GCA_913045415.1). The sequence goes on from CAJWPW010000089.1 coordinate 316, forward strand.
CGATCATGGATGCGGTAAGGGTTGCACCATTGGGTACGTTACTGATTGTAAATGCACCACTGGCATTTGCGGCTGCCCCATTATTTGTCCCATCGACTACAACATTTGCACCTGCGAGAGCATCGCCAGTCGAGGCATCAGTTACTGTACCGGAAACTGTCATCTGCGCAAATAAGATTGATGTGATGGAAAGTATAAGGGTGTTAGCTACAATTCGTGTATAACGATTCATTTTATTCTCCTTGGTTATTTATATCAAGAAATAATTAGTTAAATCAGTTCTCGATTGGGTGGAATTTCGTAATTAGTATGGGGTTTTACAAAAAAAAAATGTGAAAAATATTTTTATTTGAATTCTTAAAAAAGGTCCAAAGTAGAAGAGTCTTGCGTAGACCTGATACAATCAATGGTATTATTTTTTGGAGAATTCACAAATGTTGAAACAGGGTTGAAAGTGAGTGGTTTTGAATAGGGGACAAGATTTGTGATCGCCTGGTTCGATGGTGTTGTATCACAAAAGATCCATTCATCAATTGACATGGGATTCAATATGACCGGCATGCGGTTATGGATGTGTCTAATCTCTTTTTGTGGTGATGTTGTAATAACAGTATAGGAATGGATAATTTTGCTCATGGATGATTCCCAGGTTGTCCATAAGCCCGCCATGGGCAGGAGTTTGTTTTCGGGATGGGAAATATAAAAAGGTTGGCTGCCATCGCTTTTCCGTTTCCATTCGAAATAACCATCTGCAATAACCACGCATCTATTTTGATTAATCAAATTTTGAAAAGATGGTTTTTCTGTGAGTGTTTCAGATCGCGCATTAATCATTTTGGGTCCAATGGACTTATCTTTAGACCAACTTGGGATCAATCCCCATTCCATGGGTTTTACAATTCGCGATTTCCCATGACCAATAAGGATGGGAGATGTTTGAGTAGGTGCTATATTAAAACTGGGATAAAAATTGTCATCATACCATTCCTCGATAGCCAATTCTTCAATAATAGATTGCATATCTCGAGTGAGTGTTTTGCGTCCGCACATGTTGAAATCTACTGAAAAAATACTACCATTAATCTCGTAATATTAATCTTCCAATTTTGCTTGGGTAGATTTTTTTATTTTTTAAGATTTTAATTTTCATTTATTTTTTTCATCCTAAATCTTTGTGAACTTTGCGATTAAATAATCAAGATTTTAGGAATAATATGTATAAACTAGTTTTACTTCGCCATGGTGAAAGCCAATGGAATTTAGAAAATCGTTTCACTGGTTGGACCGATGTGGACCTTACTGAAAAAGGTGAATCGGAAGCACGATTATCCGGCCAACTCCTGAAAAAAGAAGGATTTATTTTTGATGTAATCCATACTTCAGTATTAAAACGTGCGATTCGCACTATGAATATTTGTCTGGATGAAATGGGCGTTGAGAATATTCCAACCTATTATAACTGGCGATTAAACGAACGCCATTATGGTGCACTGCAAGGATTGAACAAAGCTGAAACTGCTGCACAATATGGTGATGAACAGGTCCATATTTGGCGCAGGAGTTATTCTACGCCACCACCTAAATTGGAATTGGATGATAAGCGTCACCCAAGGTTTGATGAAAAGTATTCTGATTTGACACCTTCTGAATTGCCCGCATCAGAATGTTTAAAAGATACTGTGGATCGGTTTTTACCTTATTGGTTTGAAACGATTAAACCGAAAATTGAATTGGGAAAGCGAGTTCTCATTGTAGCCCACGGGAACTCATTACGTGCATTGGTCAAGTATCTAGATAAAGTATCTGATGAAGAAATCCTGGGACTCAATATTCCAACAGGTGTTCCACTTGTGTATGAATTAGATGAAAACTTAAATCCAATTAGACATCACTATTTGGGAGATCAGGAAGCAATTGCAAAAAAAGCTGCAGAAGTTGCAGCGCAGGGGAAGGCTAAATGACTACCTAAATATTATTTAAAAATCCGGTTAAGTTCGCCAGAGAGTCTTACACCGCCTTGAAGTAACCGCTGTTCCAATAATCCTTTATTATAATAGAAATATTCCCACTTTAAATTATTCCCGGAAAAATCATAGCATTGATTTCGCAAATTCTTTGATTCGTTTATATAAACCATCAAGGAATCTCCTTGCCACTTTCGAATATCACCATAATCTATATTCAATAATAAATAATCCGTGTATTCAGAATAACTCAAATTTTGGTACTGGATCAATTTGCTATCCCAAATGCTGTGAAGGTTTGTTTCTTCTCCAAACCATTTGAGCTTTTTGTCATTTCCACCGCGGTCTTTACCATTCCCAACATGAAGCGGTTGATGAAGATCTCCAACCAGATGAACCAAAAATTTTAGAGCAATTTTCTTTTCTTCTTTTGATGATTTTCTATTTTTCAAAGTCACAATGAATTCATTCACTTTTTCTATGGCATTTCCTGTGTGTTTCCCTGTCTCATACTTTTCTCCATCAGGAATCGTACACCAGTGCCAATCATAAGCATGTTTCCAATTCGGATCTGATTTGATTTCATCAGCCCAGGTACTAACTCGTGATAAATCATTGTGCCCCAGGATTTTTTTAATTTGCATATTGGCATTTTTGGTCAGGTATTTTTCCGCAACTTTTCCAACAATGCGATGCCCGGTATTTCCCCAAGCCATCAATGGTTGGATGGATAATAATGCGATCAATAGGAGTTGTAATAGTATTTTCATTTTAAAAGGTGTTTAATATTGTTAAGGTTTCCATCAATTTTTTCACTTGGATCAATACCAAGAATATGTGCTATCATGGGGTAAATATTAACATTCTCAAATGGTTCAGTTACAATATCATTTTTAAATGCAGGGCCTTGAGCAATAAAAAGGGCATGCATACTTTTTAATTGATTATCATAGCCATGTGTTCCTCCAGTAGGGACATATTCTCCGGCAGTTGATGAACTGCTTATGGCCTGGTTTTGGATATACCATCCTTCATCAGCGATGATCAATGCATCTTTAATGCGATGGTGGTTTTTGAAATGAAACCGCTCAGGAATATCACTTTTTAAGTAAACTGAAATATGCTCAGCTTTTTTTAATTGGTCCACCGCCGGTTCTATAATATTTTTTTTCTTACTGTACAAAAATGCATAAGGTCCGGATCCTTCCTGGATGATTTGGCTCATATCGGTATACGCCGAAAGATCAACGGTTCTTTCAGAACTGATCTCTGCCATTCCATGGTCTGCTACCGCAATAATATTCAAATTATTTGAGATTGGTAACTGCTCTAGTTTTGAGATCAGATCTCCAAACAAAGAATCTAAATGTGATACCACCGCCTCGGTTTCTTGGCTTCTAGGTCCAGCCTCATGTCCAGTCCAATCCGGTTCATGAAAATACAATAAACAAAACCTTGGCCTTTCTTTTAATGGGAGCGAGAACCAGGATACAATAGAATCAATTCTCGCTTCAAACGGGAAATTATGTTCATACTTTTTCCATTTACTTGGATAGGATCCTCCAATGGGTGCTTCTGTTCCCACCCAAAAGTAGGATGCTGTCTTTAGACCTTGTTTTTCAGCGGTGACCCAAATGGGTTCCCCGCCATAAAATTTGGGGTCTTGTACTTTCGATCTGTCACTTAAAGTATAGTTGTCATCTAATTCTGCATCATAAAAGTGATTTCCAATTAAGCCATGATTTTCCGCATACATTCCCGTGGCAATGCTATAATGATTGGGAAATGTCTTAGATACAAATACGGGAATCAATCCTTTTGCTCGAACGCCGTTTTTAATAAACCTGTCCATATTGGGCGTATCAAACCAATCTAGATAATCTGCCCGAAAACCATCAAAGGAAATAAGTAATACATAGGAATCATCCTGATGATTTTCACAGGATGAAAAAACAATAAAAAGAATTAAAAGGTAGCGAATTGAAAATTTCATTTATTTGAAAGGTATAAATCCCAAAATCATTTCGGGATATTTATCTGTAGCAATTAGAAATCCTCGATCATCAAGACGAACGATTCCTTCCCAGTTTCTTGCTCCTTTTTCATCCAGTTCTATTTGAATAGGATCCCGTCCTGATAATTGAATTTTATCTTCATTGAATTCAAATTCAATAAGACGTTCAACTACATCAGAATTTTGATGAGATTTCCCTTCTTTAATTTTCATAACAATTGGGTCAGGTGCAGGTTTTAGATGTTTAGCATCACCGGGCCAAAAGTAATTTATTGCCCAGAAATGGTTTTGGTCATCCATCCGTGATACATCTGTTATTCTGTATTCAATATTTGGGAATTCAATTTTAGATACGGAAAAATCCGCTAATGATACCCGGTATTGCCACACAGATTTTTGTAGGTTCATTCCCTGGGTCTCATAAAAAAGAATAATATGATCATTATGGATCAACAAACTTTCAAATGTCATATTTTTCACCTGGATGGGCGTTTCTAACTCTAAAAGATTTTCATTAGGAATTGTAACCTCTTTTGTAGTTGGGTCAATAGTTCCCCAGGCTAAATATCCCCGCATAGTTTCATCATCTTTTGATTCCAGAGTTATGTAAACGTTATTCCCATTAAAAGCGATGGCTTCCAATCCTTCAAATCCCGGGATAGATTTTGAATAATCCGGTGTATGGAATGCTGGTTGTTTTGGTTCAATAAGAATTCGATCTTTTTTCTCCAGTACATTCAGGATCTCATCTTTCGAGATCATATAAAGAAATCCACCAAGATTTTCCGGCAGAAGCATGATTTGATCATTGTAAAGATCCATTCCGGAAATTTCCTGTTTTGGGTTTGTAATCAAACCAGATAAAAGAATGGGTTGATATTGGATTTCTCCGGCAGCTCCAAAGGAAATTAAAAAGACAAATAAGTAAGATTTTATTTGGTTCATCAGATGAGTTTAAAGATTCAGAATATTGGCACGAAACCTAAGGCAGACAAACGTTCAATCCGTAATTATTTTCAAATCAAAAATAGAGTACCCATAAAATTAAGAATCCAATTCTTCGCAAAGTTTTTTAAGAAGCTCAAAGGTATAGATTCCGGTGCTATGTCCATCTTTCCAAAAAGGGCGAATTGCATAATAACCAACTGGTTGGATTCCTGTTACAATGTAACTTTCTTCTTTCATGCTTTGGGGTGGCCCCTTATACACATTGCCAAAGACATCGGTTTCACCTGCACAACTGGCACATGGACAATTATCTCGTACACCTTTGAGAAGAATCGCATTTTCGGAGCCATCCGCCCACTGCAGCAGTAACAAATCATTCACCACCTCATGATATGTCAAATTAAGATCAGCCATTATTTTATTAAAATGAGTTTGGTTGATTGCATTGTATGCCCGGATTGAAG
>CAJWPW010000090.1 GCA_913045415.1 uncultured Fidelibacterota bacterium
CCACAAGCCATTCCACTAAAAAATCCAATCCAAGATTCAGAAGCAATCCGCCCAAAATCACTTTGGGAAAAACGGAAATCACTTTTGCCCCAAAAATGAGAGTTATGCCACAAAGGAGCGCCACAATAATATTGGATAATCGCGTCCGGGCTCCAATATTGTAAGCCATGGATGTTTCACTTAGGGTGATATATCCGGGAGGGGTTCCTGCGAATCCTGCCAGAATATTTCCATAACCGGTGAGTCGTAATTCCTTGTCCAAGTCGAAATCTTCTTTAATGATCAATTCAAGTCCACTGTAATTAAACAGGACGGAAATGGCATTCAAAACCATCATGGTAGCAATGGCAGGAAAATGTTTCATGAAAAGGTCCCAGCGAAAATCTGATACATAGGGCAAGGGTGTACCAGGAAAAAGACCGCCTTCTGGAAAAGGACCAAGTAAATAACCAGCAGATTCCAGATCGCTGAATGCAAATCCCTGGGAAAATGTGATGCCATAGAATAAAAGAATGCTTCCTGTCAGGATTCCCGGCATCAATAAATAATGACTTATCCGCCGGTTAGCCACTAAAAGCACAACGGCAAATATCAAGCCCGGAACCCACTGGATCAATACATTCCCATTCAAGAAAGTCAAAGCATTGGACAAGGTCAAATCCATATCTGTCATCATAGCAAAAGAGAATTTGACAATGAGCCAGCCGGTTCCCGCCATGAATCCACCCACAACGGGAAAGGGGATAAAACGTACCAGCTTCCCTAACCGAAAACGACCTAAGATCCAGAAGAAAATTCCAACTAAAATAGACGTTACACCAATGGCAACAAAAATAAATTTGTAAACTTGATCGGGCGATAATTGATCACCGATGCCTGAACTGATGCTCATAGCCATTAGTGCAAGAATTGCAATAGGAATATCCTGGGGCGCTATAAGAATTAGCGGATAGGTTGCCGTAAAAGTAGAAAAAAGAGCAAATATAACGGATCCCACTAGCATAATTCCAATTCCTTGAGGCAGGTAGGCAGCAAGCGGTCCCGTAAAGATCAGGGCTGCCAAAGACATGGCAGACACAATAAAAATAATACCATTAATGGTGCCTGCAATGAGACTCGGCAGTAAATTTTCTTTGTAGTTTTCGGTCATTCCATTGTGGTATAGGTTAACCAGAATATAGAGAACATTTTATTTTCTATGGATCATAATTATTATGGAAAATAATTTTGTTAACTCAGCTTTTTCAAGAAAGCATCCATGACAAATTGCTGACCAAAAATCTATCGGAATAAACACGCAATTAGTTTTACTTCTGCACCTAATTTTAATGATGCGAAAAATACTCCCACCGCTAGCTGTTGTTTTTGCCGCCCTTCTCTGGAGCGCGGATGCATTCTTAAGACAGGAGCTTTATTCCATATCATCTTTTTTGGTAGTGACTCTCGAACATGCATTTGGAGCACTGCTGTTTTTACCATTTCTTATCAAAACGTGGCCGGAGATAAAAAAACTGGGGCAGCGTGGTTGGATCTCTGTTTTATGGATCTCTATCTGCGGTGGAATTTTAGGGACATACTTTTACACGAAAGCATTGAGCTATATAGACTATATTGATCTGTCGGTGGTTGTACTTTTACAGAAACTCCAACCGATTTTTGCCATTTCCCTTGCAGCCATAATTTTAAAAGAGAAACTAACCCAGAGATTTATTGGTTTGGCTCTGGTGGCCATGTTAGGTGCCTATCTTGTCACCTTTGGAACCACATCTATTGCAGACTGGGATGATAAAACACTCATTGCAGCGCTCCTGGCAACATTGGCCGCATTCAGTTGGGGGAGTTCCACCGTTCTTGGAAAACATGCGTTGAATCGATTACCCTTTACTGCTGTTACTGCACTGCGATTATCTTTAACAGCTGTAGGCGCTCTCATCATTTTCACTGTTACATCGGATGGTTTTGGAACACTAGAACTCACAACTCATCAATGGCGGAATTTGGTTATTATTGTCATGTCCACCGGAGCTGTGGCACTTTTCATTTATTATTTTGGGCTCAAGCATATGAAGGCATCCCATGCCACAGTTTATGAATTGACATGGCCCCTGTCTGCTGTTTTTCTTGATTGGATTATTCGGGGTCATATGTTAGGATTCGCACAAATTATCGGTGCAATTCTGCTTCTGGGATCTATGATTCTTCTCACTCAGGAAGAGACCTATGGCTGAGTTAACTCTCAAAGATCATAATCATAATTTAAAATATAATCTTGTTCATGAATTCTGTTGGGGGTTCGGTATCGCATTCCATACGCTTTATGCGGTTGTGCCATTGTTTTTAAGGGAATTGGGTGCACCAGAAAGTATTGCTGTTTCCACTGCCGGATTATTTTCGATTCTTATTGCATTACCAACTTTAATTATTGCGACTCTTGGGAGAAATATCCGCAATATCAAAAAAGCTGTTATCCTAGTACACATAATCATTCTTATGGTGGCTTTTGCCATGGGATTCACATTTACCATTCTGGATCCCGAACAAATTCAAACTGCTTGGAAAGTATATTTTTCTTATTTCATATTGTATTCTTTATCGATAGGTATCATTATACCTATTTGGGCTGAATTTTTAAATCAATCCACTTTGAAATCTGAACGAGGTAAATTTTTTGGGTTAGGATTTGCCTTTAACAGTGTGGGTAGTTTTGCAGGTGGATTCATCTTAAGATTTCTATTATCCAGCAACATACCATTCCCCAGAAATTTTGGAATTGGGTTTTTTATACTATTTATAAGTCTAACAATTGGCACGTTTCTGTTTTTGTTTTTCCGCGTCAAATCACCGAAGAAAGAACACCGCCACAAAACAGTTAAAGATTTTTTAGCTGAAACAAAATCCATTGTGGTTGGCCATAAAAATTTCCAAAAATACATTTTATCCCGCATCCTCTTCGCTGCACATTTACCGGGATTGGGACTTTATGCGATTTATTGTCAGGATAAATTCAATTTTGATGTGAGTCAAGCCGGAATCTTTACAATCCTGAATGTGATAGCATCTGGCTTTGCCAGTTATTTTGTAGGAATATTAGGAGATAAAATGGGTCATAAATCTGGAATGATTGTTGCCTATTTGGCCCACTTCACAGCAGTATTCCTTGCTATTTTTTCACAGAATATGTTATGGGTTTATGCGGTTTTCATGGCCATTGGTGCAGGTCAAGGTGCTTTTATGCCCTCGGCCATGAATCTTATCTATGATTTTGCTGAAGAGCGGGATACCAAAACATACATGGCTTTAGTGGATACTATGCTTGCACCGTTTGTTTTAATTTTTATTGTGGGCATTGGCTACATGGTTCGGTTTGGTAATTATACCCTGTCGCTTTATATTATCGGCGCAAGTCTTTTTTTAGGCATGGCAATACTCTATTTTGTCGTTCGTGATCCAAAACAGTCCTCAGAACATGCATTTAATGTTGATGGATTTTCTTCTTGATTTTCCACAACCTAAAACTAGAAATTCACCTCCTATTATGATTGATTATATATCCCGACGCTGCAGATTGCTCTTACCTGCCTTTCTGGTACTGATGATTAGTGCATGCCAGGAAGACCCTTCGCGCCATTTGAATCTTGGAAATTGGTATCTTCAAAAAGGACTTTTAGATGAAGCCATCATGGAATATCGTGAAGTTTCCCGTCTTTATTCAGGTGATCCGAGCCAACTTGCTCGAGATGAATTCCAAATTTTAGGTAAAGCCCACTTTAAGCTTGCCATCGCTTATACAAAAAAAGGGTGGTGGGCCTATGCTTTGAATGAGGCAAAACGGAGTTTTGATATCACACCCAATAAGGATTGCCATGATCTTGTTGGGCTTATTGAAACAAAGATAGCTCTGGGTATTGACTCCTAATTCAGGAGTTCTTCGATAGCTCTTTTTCTACAAAGATCCACCCCATAAACACCACAAACCCAACGGCCCATCCACCAATGATCTGGTGGGGCATATGGACACCTAGATAAATTCTTGAAAATCCCACCATGAAGATCATTACTGAAGCTGGTATAATTCTATTATAATGGTGTCCGAGCCAGCCCCACACTACCATAGCCATTTGTGCGTGGCCACTTGGAAACCCAAATCCTGAAACTGAAATAAGGTGCAATTCTTCCAGTGGGCGCGGTAAGGCAAATCCATCTTTTAGACATTTCATTATGATTGCTGATAAAATTATAATGCCAAGAAATGATAGCCAATCTTTTCGATTTAAATAAAAAAATGATATTATAAGATAAATTGGATAAGCAGTGCCATTTCCCAATAGGGTTATGCCTTTCATGAGAAAAAGGATAATTGGGAAATCGAATTGTTGTAGGAATTGGATTAATTCCATAGTAAAAAAATTACATAACCTTTCAAAAGATTTCCTTTGTTAGGTTTGATAACCATTAGAAAGTACCGGAACGGGACTCCCCACCATCACAATAAATGATGGAACAATTGATGAAATCTGCTTCTGGTTGTAAAAGCATTGAAATGGTTCCCGCTACATCTTCCGGTGTGGTTGTGCGGCGCATGGGATTTCGTTTCTTAGTGTTTTCGATCCACCTTTCCCATCCTTCTGTAATTTTTGTTAAGGCACGGGTTGGTGTAACGCCAGCTTGGACTGCGTTAGCTGTAATTCCAAATTGCCCTAACTCCCATCCAATCTGTCGGATAATAGCTTCCATAGCGACTTTTGCCACACTAACAGGACCGTATCCTTCCATGGCCACATAGTTTCCCTCGCTGGTGAGCCCCATGACGCGTGAGCCGTTTGCCAGGAGTCCTTCCGCATATAACTTTTGTGTCCAATATAACAGAGCATTCCCCATAACATGAACCGTCATATCCATTTGTCGTTGGGTGACAGGCTTTTCACCAAATAAATTGGTGGTGGTACCGAACGCAATAGAATGAAGCAGAAGTTTAACCGGTTCTCCACTCGTAATCTCCTTGATTTGTGGAATATACTTATCCATGGTTTCTTCTGCCGCTGCATTTGTATTAAAATAATGACACCGACCACCAGTGATCTCGTTCACTTCAGTGATTGTTTCTACTGCTAATTTTTTTGCATCTCCACGATCAAAATGAAACGCAATAATTCCATAACCATCATTTGCAAGCCGCTTTGCTGTGGCTGCTCCATGGCCAGTTGACCCTCCTAATATTAATACCCAATCAGACATTTTGTTCTCCAAATTTCAGCATGCAATTTACCGGATTATTTTGAAAGTTGAACATGAAATGTCGGTTCATAAATTCAAAAATTTGTCGTACTCTCACCCCCTTAAAATCATAGGATAATAAAACATATCATGATAGTAAAAAGCAGTTATACAAAAGAAGAATTAATCCAAAGCGGTGAAGGGATTCTGGGTGGAATGGAAAATGGAAAATTACCCTTAGCTCCCATGCTTATGATGGACCGTATCACAGAGATCAATGATGATGGTGGCCAATATGCAAAAGGACAGATTATAGCAGAACTGGACATCACTGACGAACTTTGGTTTTTTCATTGCCATTTTAAAGGTGATCCAGTTATGCCTGGATGTTTAGGGCTTGATGGCATGTGGCAATTGGTTGGATTCTTTTTATCCTGGA
>CAJWPW010000091.1 GCA_913045415.1 uncultured Fidelibacterota bacterium
GGCAGAACTAAAATCTTATGCCAATTTAAAAGGAATTCAAATAATTGGTGATATACCCATTTATGTTTCATTCAATAGTGCAGATGTGTGGGCGAATCAGTCATTATTCAAACTATCTGATAATGGCGATATGATAGTCCAATCAGGATGCCCCCCAGACTTTTTTATAGAATCAGGTCAAAATTGGGGTCATCCAATTTATGATTGGGTAGAACATAGGAAAAATAATTTTGAATGGTGGACCTCCAGAATCGCACATTTATTCCAAAGAGTTGATATTGTTCGAATTGACCATTTTAATGGATTAGCAAAATATTGGGAAATACCTGCAGAAGATGATAATGGTAATCGGGGTTATTGGGTGAAGGGGCCGGGGAGAACTTTATTTAATGCTATTACGAACCAAATTGGGAGAAAACCAATCTTAGCAGAAAATTTAGGTGAAGCGTCCAAAGATGCTGATGTATTAAGGGAAAAATTCGGAATACCTGGGATGAAGATTCTTCAAATGTCATTTGGGAATGGGCATCCGTTTGATCCAATGAGTGAAGATACAGTTGTTTATACAGGTACACATGATAATGATACGTCCATTGGTTGGTACAATGCTGAATTTGAAAATGGATCAACCCAATCTGAACAGGAATTTTTAAACGAACGACAGCATGCAAAAAACGTTTTAAACTTAGATGGACATGATGTGAATTGGAAAATGGTAGAATTCACACTTAATGCAAATGCAAATACATCTATAATTCCTATGCAAGATGTGTTGGGATTAGATTCATCAGCACGAATGAATACACCTGGAACAGTTGGTGGAAATTGGGAATGGCGTATGTCTCCTGGCATGTTAACTCAAGAAATAAAGCAACATTTACGACAATTAACAGAGAATTCTAATAGAACATGAATAAGAAATATGACATAGCTTATTTTTCAGCTGAAATTGGGATATCATCTAGTTTGCCAACTTATAGTGGCGGATTAGGTGTTTTAGCAGGAGATCATATTAAAGCATCCGGTGATATTGGGTTAAATATGTGTGCAATTACACTTCTCTACAGAGAAGGATATTTTAAACAACGCATAGATGAAGACGGTATTCAGACTGAAACCTACCCTCGGTTTGATCCACATCCATTGTTAAAAAAATTGGATGTAAAATTTACACTCCGCCTTCGGGAAAGGAATGTATGGGTTCAAGCTTATCAATTTGATTATGTGGGGCATGGCGGTCACACAATTCCACTTTATTTTTTGGACACAGATGTAGAAGAAAATTTTGATGATGATAGAAATATCACTTTACGTTTGTATTCTGGAGATAAAGATCACAGAATTCTTCAGGAAGCAATTCTTGGCTTTGGTGGAACTAAACTTCTGGAAGAATTAGGACAAAATGAGATTAAAACGTACCATATGAATGAAGGGCATTGTTCATTTTTAGTCTTGGATCTTATGGAAAAATTTGATGGAAATGTTGAAAAAGTAAAATCTCTATGTCATTTTACAACACACACACCAGTTCCTGCAGGGCATGATCACTTTGCAGAATCACGCGCTAAAAAATTATTACGTGGATTGTTGCCTGAAAATTTGGAATTGCCATCACTTGTTCAAAATGGCCGTCTTCATATGACTGAACTTGGATTATACTTTAGTCGATCGGCGAATGGAGTCTCGCAGTTACATGGTCAAGTAGCTCAGGATCAATTTCCTTGGACAAATATTGGATACATTACAAATGGTGTTCATCATTCGTATTGGATGGGGAGCCCTTTCAAAAGATTGTATGATCAATATTTACCAAATTGGAGAACAAACCCTGAAGTTTTATTGGAGATAGATAAAATCCCCGATGATATTTTATTAGAAGCTCACCAAATTAGAAAAAATTATTTATTGGGATATGCCAATTCACAAGTTTCAAAAGCATTGGATGGAAATACGCTAACCATTGGGTTTGCTCGTAGATCCGCCACATATAAACGTGCCCAATTAATATTTCATGACCTGGAACGGTTACAATCTATCGGAGAAGGGAAATTACAAATCGTTTTTTCCGGAAAAGCCCATCCCAATGATGCTGCAGGGAAAGAATTGATTCGACAAATTGTGGAGAATTCAAAATCCATGATCGGAAAAGTAAAAATCATTTTTCTTGAAAATTATAATATGTGGCTGGGGCGCATGATCACTTCCGGCGTGGACATTTGGTTAAATACACCTCTTCGGCCTAATGAAGCATCGGGTACCAGTGGCATGAAAGCAACCCTGAATGGTGTTCCAAACCTGTCCGTTTTGGATGGTTGGTGGGCAGAAGGTTGTAGAGATGGTGTGAATGGTTGGTCGGTAGGGGACCCTGAAGATCCTGATGATGAGAAAGATGCAAATCATCTATATTCTGTGCTAGAGAATCAAGTGATTCCTACGTATTATAATGAAAGAGTTAAATGGATCTCTATCATGAAAGAAGCTATTAAAACAGGGGTTGATTTTACAGCACACCGAATGATCGAAGAATACAATCAAAAATATTATCAGGGGAAATAACATATGGCTACAATTGATATTATAATTATTGTCGTCTATTTATCAGCGATTGTTGTGGTTGGTCTAGTTATGCAAAAAAAAGCGTCTGCTGGTATTGATTCATATTTTCTAGGAAATAGAAATTTACCTTGGTGGGCATTGGGCGCATCTGGGATGGCCTCGAATACTGATATTGCTGGTACCATGATAAATACAGCATTTATTTATGCCCTTGGAACAAAAGGATTTTTTATTGAAATAAGAGGTGGGGTTACATTGATCATGGCTTTTCTCATGGTCTTTATGGGAAAATGGAACCGCAGGTCTCAAGTGATGACCCAGGCGGAATGGATGCATTTTCGATTCGGAACTAAAAAAGAAGGCGATGTTGCACGTATAATTAGTGCCATTGCTGCCATTATTATGACAGTAGCTATGGTTACTTATTTTGTCATTGGTGCCGGAAAATTTGTAGGAGATTTTTTGGGTATAGAACCACTCTATGCTTCCATCCTAATGATTATTCTTGCGATGACATATACATTAGCTAGTGGGCTATATGGAGTAGTCTGGACTGATGTTTTTCAAGGAATATTTATTTTTGGTGTTATTATTTATATATCAGTTTTGGCAATGACAACGGTGGATTTACCTGATGAATTTCTAGTGTCTGTCCCAATGATGGATGGTTCATTTACAGCTATTAAAACAACATTGGCAGAATGGTCCCGGATGACACCCCCCCAAGAAATGAATATGCCTGAAGGATCCACTTTTTCAATTTATAACCTTTTTGGAATAGCTATTATGTTCTATTTATTTAAAGTAACACTTGAAGGTGCAAGTGGTGCTGGAGGTTATATGCTGCAACGATATTTTGCAGCAAAGAGTGATAGAGAAGCTGGATTATTATCACTTTTTTGGACTGTGCTTTTAGCATTTCGATGGCCTTTAATTGCGTCCTTTGCCATGTTGGGTATTTATCATGGTATAGAGACCGGAACAGTTATTGCTGATCCCGAACTTGTATTACCAACCGTCATTAAAAACTATATTCCTGTTGGTGTGAAGGGATTCTTAATTGCCGGCCTCATGGCGGCTGCTATGTCTACCTTTGACTCCACAGTAAATGCAGGTGCTGCCTACTGGGTAAAAGACTTATATCAAACTTATTTAAGACCAAATGCCAGTGAAAAAGATTTGATTCTTCAAAGTCGATTAGCATCCTTGGTCATTGTTTTATTAGCACTATTATTTAGTTTAACAATTACCAATATCAATGAAATTTGGGGCTGGATTACGATGGGAATAGGTGCAGGCATGTTTATTCCACAAGTAATTCGATGGTACTGGTGGCGCTTTAATGGCTATGGGTTTGCAATAGGAACAGCTGTGGGAATGGCTGCTGCAGTTTTAACAAAAGCATTTGGTGGCCCAATTGCGGAATATAATTCATTTTTAATTGCCAGTGGTTCATCGCTGGTAGGTTGTATTCTTGGGACGTATTTAACGCCTCCCACAGAGAGCGCTGTACTTTCCAATTTTTATAAGGTTACGCGGCCATTTGGTTTTTGGGGGTCTGTCCGTACCGAAATACCACCAGATGTATTGAACCAAATAAATGAAGAAAATCGGCGTGATATTATTGCAATATTCTTTGCGGTCCCGTGGCAGGTCGTTTTGTTCCTAACAGGTATGATGATCGTCATGAAACAATGGTCAAATGTGTTTAATCTTTTTGGATTACTCGTTGTTCTTTCTGCTGGATTGTATTGGTTTTGGTACCGGCACTTATCTAAAGAAGTACGTTTATGAAAAAAATCCTTTTAATTGGGCTATTAAGCGGACAATTATTACCACAATCTTTGGATGTAACATTTAGATATGTCACTCATCCAGGGGAAGAGTTTATTCGTATTTTTGTTCCGGGCACGATGCCACCTGGTGACAATGAAGATTGGGGACCAAATTCTAATGGAATGATAAGTCCCAATGCTCCTAGTTTAATGAATTATGATGAAGCTATTGATGCCTATAAACGAACTTATTCTTTAAATATTGGCTCTCAGTATTTATATAAAATTCATTATCATTATAATGAATCTGGAACTGATTGGCAATGGATAAGCGATCCGCTAAATCCCAATGTAACAACGGATGGATATGACAATTCTATTTTAAATTGTACTGATCCCTTATTTTTTCAACCTGTTAGACATATAAATGATGATGGTATGGTTGATGGAATGAGTGTGGGCATTTTTGCAAATGATAGTATTAATGGTTTAGAATATATCGCAGGTTCAGATTCATCAGATGGAATGGAATATTTGTCAGCAGATAATATATTTTATGTTGGATTTAGTCCTCCCAAAAGTATTTTTGAAGCCTACAATATCACAGCAATAATTAACGAAATTGAATATGTCCTTTTAGATTTTCCTGCAATTTCGGTAGAAGTGGAGCCATTGCCTGAAAATGTAAAATTGGGCCCAAATTGGATTAATAATGAAATGATACTTGCAGTTTATGCACCTGCTCAACCTGTAATGCAAGTGATAGTCACTGCACCGGGTGAAACCGGGGAAGTATCAAATGCAATCGTTATGAAACGCGACTCCGAACAATCGGATATTTGGTGGACAGAATTAGATCTATCCTTTGGGCAGTATGAGTATGAATATTTATTAATAAATGGTAGCAGGTTACCCGATCCATTCACAAGAAGATTGAGTAATGGCAAAACACGGGTAGAAATTGGTGCTGGTGGCGTTTCCACAGCGGATGATTATAATTGGCAATCAAATGATTATATCCGCCCCAGTTTAGACACTCTGATTATTTATGAGTTACACGTGGATGATTTTGCTGCTCAAGGAAGTGGCCAAGGAACCTTTGATGATGTTATAATACGATTAGATCACTTGAGAGACTCTGGGATAAATGCCATTGAACTCATGCCAATTACTGAATTCCCCGGTGGGCGATCCTGGGGCTACAATCCGGAAATTATGTCATCGGTAGAAGGGACATACGGCACACCTGAAAATTTTAAACAATTGGTGGATGAGGCACATTC
>CAJWPW010000092.1 GCA_913045415.1 uncultured Fidelibacterota bacterium
CCATCGTCACGATAGAATTGGCGAAAATCCCAGATCAGGCTCACGCCCTTACCCATTTGATATCCAACACGATAGCCCATGATGGTATTTTCAGATGGATTTTCAAAATCAAAGGGATTGTCATCATTGTTCCTCTGGTAATAAGCCATGGCAGAACTGATCTTGGGAATGTTATCCGTATTCAGGCTTAAAAAGGAAGTAAAACTCTTTAATTCTGTTGTATCTGCTTTCATATTCGCATAGGATGCGGAAAAATCCACTAGGTTGAAGAGGTTTAATCCCGCAGATCCAAACAGGCCGCTTGAAGTGGTCGAATCATTGTAATCTTGAAAAACAGACATATCCTTGGTACGAATGATTGTTTGGTTATCTACTGTAGATGTCACAACACGGTTTAAATCATAGGCCTGATCAAAAAACTGGGGGATATAGGAACCATTTATCATCCTGTATTCCAGGGAAAGACTTAAAATGCCAAAAAGAGTTGAACGTATGCCCGGTACGCTGATACCGCTACCGGATCGTTCCTTCCGGATAAAACTGGAGTCGGACGTACTTACAGCAGGAAACTTCAATGTATTATATTCAGCATAGATCATGAGGGATATAGCATCGGACTGAAGAACGGGGTAGCCGATATCAAAGGATAATCCTGTTGTTGATGCTGTATTATCCTTCAGGCTGAATGGTGTAGCTTTTAAATTAATGTCAGAATCATTCTCTTCCGCATCTATGATATTATCCCCATCTGCATCGATATCAACCAGAGAATCTGGAACGCTACCCCCGTGCCCCGGATCTGGCCAACCATCCCCATCTGTATCATTCCAAAGAGTACTGTCATCTGGAAAATCATCAAACACGTCTGGATAACTGTCTTCATCTTTATCTTTGAGGCCTGAGAACATATTTGCATCAGTAATGAAGTTAACACCTATTGAAAGGGGTAAATCATCTGAAACAGTGTAGGCGGCCCGCAATCCTGTTACCGTACCGCCACGCGACATATCCTTTATATTGGATAAAAATAGTTCTCCGCCTACAGGACCAATGTTAAAGCCCGTATTAACCCCAACCCTGCGCACCGATGGAAATTCCATCATATTTGAATAATTATTCATCAGGCCGCCGTATCCCAGTGTTAATCCTTCAATGGAACCGTATTTGATCCAGGCGGGATCCGTTTTTTTGCCGTAGCGGATAAACAGGATCTTATCTAGCAATAGTCCAGGGTCATTCTCAATATCCCACTCATCATCACGCATATTTCCTTCATTATCCATGTAAACCACAAGATCCAGTCCGATTCCAATTTTACCAATATTAATTTCAGGACGAAGTGCCAATTGATTAAAGAGAACACCATCCAATGTTACGGATCCAATGCCCATACCCAAGCCGAATGGTTTGGGAGGTGTACCACCAGCGCTCTCTTCCGGTATATCTGGAGTTTCTTCAAGTTTGGGAGCTTCTTCTGATTTTATTTGTTCTGGTTCATCAGGAGTTTCGGGAGCTTCTTCAGATTCTACACTTTTTAGTTTTTCTGGTGTTTCTGGAGCTTCTGGACTCTTTTCCTGTGTGGTTTCATCTGGTGATTCATCAACTTCTTCTATCTCAGGCTCCTGGTATTCTTCCACTTCAGGATCTCTAGGGTAATCTTCCGGGGAAGCAGGTGCCTGAATCAAATTTCCAGTGGCATTACTGATCGCTTTTTGCCCTGGCCCCACTGAAACCGTTTCACCGCTAATCATATTTAAGACTTCAAAGAGTCCTTCTTTGCCAATAAATTGGTCCACACCAGTTTGACTGACAATGGCTGCAAATTGTGTTCCCTTAACACTGGCTACGGAAACAGGTGTTTGAATTCGAAAGGATTTGGTTCTTCCTTCGGATTTCACATTATTCAACAAGGTCCCATGTGTCAAATCTACCGTCCGGGTGTTTTGCGTTTCCATGAAACTAAACTTTGTATTTTCTCTTATTTTAAGGATAGTTTTATCATCCAGGTACATGATAGCACCAAAACCGGTTTCTCCTACTTTGATGGCATCTCCATTCTGTATGGCAGCACCAAGTTTTGCTTTTTCCGAAAAGGTATCCATTCCCATCCGTTTGAAATATACATCTCCTTCAATTTTAATAAGCCTGGCAATCACATCTGCCTGCAATTGGGGTAAGTATAAAAATAATGTTATGATGAAAAATAAACTTCTTGTCATGATGATAAAATCTTTTATTTCTTAATCAAAATTACTTTTTAATTGCACCATAGACCAACGCTTCTATAGATGAAAATGCTATACCTGTTGACTCTTGCAATCCCAACTCGCACGTACGGCTGGATGATACTCCCTTTGTTGAAATAATTTTATCCATTAACTGATCAACAGCATTTTGTGGTAATTCAGGAAAGCGGATACTGCGATCACCACCTGTTCCACAACAAAATGGTTCCAGAGTTGTTTCCACGGACTTTGAACACATATTTGCAAGATTCGTTAGATCGTGAGCCGTTCCCATTTTTTGAGATGAACATACCGGGTGCACAAAAATTGGCTCAGCACTTTGTTCTATTTCTAGTTGATCCTTTATTCGTTGGATAAACTGTACCGAATCAAGGATTGTCAGATCAGATAGCTCCTGTTGCACAAATTGTGTGCAAGGCGACATATCTAAAACGATGGGGATACGGCCCATTTCCGATTCATTTCTCAATCGATTCATTAATTTCATTCTCATATCGTCGCCGATACTTTTATGTCCCTGAGAATCAAATGCCATGCCACAGCAAAGTTCAGAGAAATCATCAAGATATTTGATTTTAATATCAGCATTAGTAGCAATTTTGGTCAAATATTCAGAAGCACTCGTTCCAGTTTGATCCGCAGCCAAAACCCTGCTGGCACAAGATGGGAATACGATGTAATCAGGATGAGCACTTGGAGATGAAACAGGACTAAAAGTCTTTGCTATTTTGATTCCATACTTTGGCCAGGAAGGTAATGTTGTTTTAAAGATAGAATTGATCCAACCGGTAAATTTTCGAAGAAAAGTGGGCCCAAATATTTTATCAAAAAACTGACCTATCCTTATTCCAAATCTGATAAATGAAACGGCTATTCTAAAATTATTTTTCAAAAATTTAACAATTACAAATTTTGAATTGGGATCATGTCTAAGAGATTTCACCATTGTCCCGGTATTGATATTTACGGGACACTCCATTTCGCACAATCCATCGGTAGCGCAGGTTTCATTGACCGCATAATTGAATTTATCGATATCAGATTTTGAAATGGTTTGAAGTTTAAATTCCCGCATTACAGCGATTCGCTGTCGTGGAGTTAAAGTCAATCCGCGACTTGGACAAATTCGTTCACAAAAACCGCACTCGATACATTTATCTACTTCATCATGAACTGTGGGCATTGGTTTCAGATCATTCATGTGAATCTGTTTATTCCGGCTCAATAGAACATCAGGATTCATAATATTCAAGGGATCCGTTAGGCTTTTCACCTTCCACATGATCTCATAAAGCGGACCACCCCATTCTGTTTCAACAAAAGCGGCCATATTTCGTCCTGTTCCGTGTTCTGCTTTCAACGATCCATTGAATTGTGTCAATGTCATATCCGAAAGATCGCGCATCATTCCTTCATAATTTCGGACACCAATTTTATCATCGAGATCAACTGATGTAATAAAATGAAGATTCCCATCCTTTGCATGACCAAAGATCACACCATCTTGAAATTCACGTTTTTGAAATATTTTTTTTAAACCACGAATCGCTTGGGCAAGATTTTCGGCATCAACTGCAATATCTTCTGTTATAATGCTTGTTCCTGTTTTTCTTAATGATCCTAACGTAGGATAAAGACCTTTTCTGATCTTCCAGATCGTTTCCCTATCCTGTTGATCTGTTACTAATTTCATCGATATGACCGATGATTCCTTTTGTGAAAATTCTTTTGATTCTTTGATCAACCGATCAATTTCATTTTGTGAATCATCCTGGTATTCAATTAAGAGTCCCGTCACATCATCTTCCACCTTATTCGGATCATAGGGTGGATTTTCAAAGTGCTTTGCAGTTCGAAGAGATTCATCATCTAGAAATTCAATTGCAGACGCGCCCATGCTTTTGAAAAAGGGAACACAATTTCCAGCACTTTCCGGTGAATTAAATAATAGCAGCCCGGTCCCTTTTTCAGGCGGATCGGGAATTGTTTTTAAAGTGACGTTAGCGATAAATGCCAAGGTGCCTTCTGCCCCAACCAATAAATGAGAAAAAATATCTAGTGGATGGTTATAATCCAAAAAAGAATTCATAGAATAACCAATCGTATTTTTGATGCGGTATTTTTCCCGAATTTTTCGTACCCAACTTGAGTTGGATTCAATTTCTGTTTTAATCTTTAATAATCCCGTGGCCAGATTTGGCTCATTCTGAAGAAAATTTTCCCTTTCGCCAGGTTTGGAAGTATCATACCCATTCCCGTTCGGTAGGATAAATTCAACATCCTTAAGAGTGTGGTAAGCATTGAATTCTGTCCCACAGACCATTCCCGATGAATTATTAGATACAATACCACCTATTCTTGCCGCATTAATGGATGCAGGATCCGGACCAATCCTACGTTGATAAGGGGCCAATATTTTATTCGCTACGGCGCCATTGACTCCAGGCTGACACCAAATAGCATCACCGTTTTCCAGGATCTTGAATTTCTGCCAATCGTAAAGGACTTCTGCAATAATACCCGTGGTAATGGATTGCCCGGATAAGGATGTGCCTGCAGTACGAAATGTAATAGGTGTGCTGGAACTCCGGGCATACTCTAAAAGAGACCTGACTTCCTGTTCATCTTTAGGACGGACCACCGCTTCAGGAATAAGGCGATACATGCTGGCATCCCGAGTATAGGCTAAACGGGTGATCAAATCATCATGAATACATGATTCAGGAAGAAAAGCAGACAGTGAATTCATTTAATAGGGCGACATTTTTCACGAATAAGATCCGGAACAGGGATCGCTTTATTCAAGTCATAATTAAAGGCCACCATTTTGAATAGCGCAGAACAAACCGGTTTTTCTTCATTCTCTTTAAAAATTGCTGCCAGAAAATCAAAACTTTTTGACCCTACCCTGCAAATCCTGTGGCCTACATCCAAAGATGCAGGATGCTTTACTTGGGACAAATAGTGTACATCCATAGAACCAAGGATCGTACTCTCATCCATGTCTTTTCGGATACCTGAAAAGCCCAATTGGATATAAACATCCACTCGTGCCGTTTCCATAAATCCTAAATAGATTGCATGATTCAAATGCCCCAAAGCATCCATATCCCGCCAGCGCGTCTTCATAGAAGACCAAAAATCAAAATCTGATCGTTGTAAATTCCTCATGTCCATAATGAAAATTAATTAATCATGAGCCTGCCTGACACAAAAAGATTAACCTTTCGTAAATTTACAAAAGATGGTGCTATAATGACGAATTGCATGGCGATTCGTTCGAGATCTGATATTAATTCTGAATTAAAATGCCGGCTGAAAGACGCTTACGACAAAGCATAACCAATCATCC
>CAJWPW010000093.1 GCA_913045415.1 uncultured Fidelibacterota bacterium
AACAATCTATGATTAATGAAAAAGGTGAATTGGTTTGTATCTCAGCATTCCCTTCCATGCCGATCCATTTTTGGAATGATCCAAATGGCATTAAATACCAGAATGCGTATTTTGGGACTTTCCCCGGAATTTGGTACCATGGTGATTTTATTCGTGTATCTAAACATGGCGGAATCAAGATCTTTGGACGCAGCGATGCTACACTGAATCCCGGCGGTGTTCGGATTGGAACAGCAGAAATTTATCGTGTGGTGGAGGCAATGGATTTTGTGGAAGATAGTCTGGTGATCGGACAGGAATGGGAAGATGATCAGCGTGTAATTTTATTTTTAAAAATGAAGGAGGGTTTTATACTGAGCGATGAATTGATTGTGGAAATCAAATCCCAAATACGCTCCAACTGCTCACCAAGACATGTCCCAGCCAAAATCCTTGAAACAAAAGGAATCCCCTATACAATTAACTTGAAAAAAGTGGAAATCGCTGTAAAAAAGATCATCCAAGGGAAAGATGTAACCAACCGCGATGCATTGGCAAATCCGGAAGTTTTGGATTTTTATAAAAATATTCCCGAATTACAATCTTAGTCTAGTCGATCTAATATTCCCAGCAAATCAACTACTCGATTTGAATATCCCCATTCATTATCGTACCAGTTCAATGTCTTAACCATATTTCCCTGAACCACTTTCGTAAATGGTGCATCAAAAATAGATGAATGTGGATTCCCAATAATGTCTGTTGATACAACCGGCAAGGTAGAATATTCTACTATTCGAGATAATCTTTCTGTTTGTGAAGCTTCATACACAGCTTCATTTAATTGATCTTGTGTTACATCCTGACTCAAAATAAACACAGAATCTACGACTGAGCCATCAGGTACAGGAACACGCATAGCAATACCATCTAATTTGCCTTCAAGTTCTGGCAGCACTTTCCCCACAGCCTTTGCAGCTCCGGTAGACGTTGGAATTATATTTTCTGCGGCTGCTCGACTTCGTCGCAAATCAGAATGAGGGACATCTGCCAGTCGTTGATCATTTGTATATGCATGAATTGTATTTATAACACCAAACTCAATTCCAAAATTATCATGAAGAATCATTGCCATTGGTGCCAAACAGTTTGTGGTGCAACTTGCGTTGGATATGATTTTATGTTCTGATGTCAAACTACCATCGTTTACACCAATCACAACCATATTATCAATATCTTCTTTTGCTGGAACCGTAAGAATGATTCGTTTTGCACCTGCATCTAAATGTTGATTTAATAATGCTCTCGTACGAAAGATCCCGGTTGCTTCAATGACAATATCCACATCTATTTCTGCCCAAGGTAGTTGGGATGGATCCCGTTGATTTAACATTTTAATCGTATTGGATGATGTTTTAAGAATATCACCTTCAGTTTCAACCGTATCATTAAATCGGCCCATCACTGTGTCATATTTTAATAAATAAGCTAGAACATCATTATCGGCTAAATCATTAATCGCAACCACATCAATATCATTTCGTTCATTCATGATTCGAAAGACAGACCGTCCAATCCTTCCAAATCCATTTATGGCCACTCTCATGATCTATCTCCTACATTTTCCAATTCCTGATAACATTTTATCAATTCTAATATTCGTGCAGAAAACCCCCAACCATTATCATACCAACAAACCGTTTTTAATAATTTATTGGCCGTAATCATTGTTGCTTTAGCATCATAAAGCATTGTTTCGCTACATCCGATAACATCACTCGAGACGATTGGATCATCCGTATATCCAACAATATTTTTGAGATTCCCTTCAGCAAATTCTTTTATAGTAGCATTGGTTTCTTCTACTGATGGAAGTCGTTCTAAATCGGTAGTTAAATCAACCGCTGATCCATTTGAGACTGGTACATTAAAAGCAGTCCCAGCTATTTTTCCAGCAAATTGTGGCATTATTTTTTCAACAAAGTCTGGTGCCCAAGTTTTATTTGGAATAATATTTTCAACTGCAGAACGGCTTCGTCGGAGATCAGTCTGTGCAGAGTCAGCCAATGGTTGATCGGACGTATAAGCATGAACCGTTGTCATCATTGCCCTTTTTACTCCAAATTTCTCATCAAGCATTTTGAGCATTAATGCCAAAACTTGCGTTGTGGATGACGTGGTTGAAATAATCTGGTCTAACGCTTCAATCGAATCTTCATTTACTCCGGGAATAACAATTCGATCAATCTCATCATTAGGAGGAACAGTAACAATCACACGTTTTGCCCCTGCTTCAATTTGCTTTTGTAAATCAACCGAATTTCTATATTTCCCAGTCGCATCAATTACAACGTCTACATCAAGGGCATCCCATGATATTTGGCCAGGATCTCCACCCGGAAGAATTTGTACTTTTTGATCATTTGCAATTAAATAGTTACCTTCTAGGATAATCTCTTTTTCAAGTGGCCCATGAATTGAATCTCGCACTAATAAATAATGGAGTGATTCTGCAGGTCCCAGATCGCTAATTGCTACAAAATTAAAATTTGGATTTTTATACCCTTGTCGAAATAGGTTTCGTCCGATACGACCAAAACCAAATAGGGCAATATTTATAGGGTTATTCATAAACTTATATATTCCATCTCAGTTCAGCCTTAAAATTAAAACAATAAATGGCATAAATGTTGCAACTATTAGAATTATTTTAAAATTTTCATAATAAAATGAACTTGTATGGGTCGTCAATCGTAAAAAGGTGTGTATAAAACAAAAAGGAACTAGTCATGAAACAAACAGATAAAACAAAATCAGGAACTGATATTGAGATTGCTCTATAAACAAAAAAGCCCATCACTAATGGGTGATGGGCTTTTATTAATCGTCATAATCTTGAAACCGTTCTCTTACTTTCAAAAATGCTATAAGAACCAATATTACAAATAATACCCCAATTGTCACTTTTTCCCCGATTGACTAAACCCTAATGCACCATACCTATCATTTAAAACTATCACACCATCCATATCCCGGTTCGAACCCATATACGCCGTTGGCTGTTCATATTTATTATAGGTCTGGACATATCCATTCTCATTTTTCCCCGTTCCTAAATACAGTGTTCGTTTTTGATCCTGGTTATAAGCGGTTATAAATCCGCCATGTCCGTCATCCTTAATTGTGATTGAATTCACCACAATATCACCAAAATTACTGCTATCCTCGAACCCGCTTAATACGAAAAATAAAGTGGTGGTTAGCACTCCAATCAAAAAACTTTTAAAATCAATCTGCATTATCATTTCTCCTTATTAATTCAAAATATTTTGAAAGTCTGCAATTGAATCAATCAAGCCATCTGGATCAATCTTGCTTGATTCTATCATCCCTTCATGATATTTGCCGGTTTTTACCAAAATGCCCGGTATTCCAAGATTTTGTGCCCCATTTACATCATTAATTAGATCATCACCAATCATGACTACTTCATCAGGAGCTAATCTTAAATCATCCAATGCACATTGGAAAAATGCTTTATTGGGTTTCCCAACAAGTTGAGATTCCTTTCCTGTGGAAAATTCTAAGGCAGCAACAAACCCACCTGCATCCATTCGTAAACCACTATCTACTCTATAATATTTCCCCTTGTGAAGTGCAATAATTTCTGCTCCATTCATCACATGATAAAAAGCCTCGTTCAATAGATCGTAAGTCCATTCATCAAAATCTCCGATCACAATTACTTCAGGATTTTCCAGATCTTCTTCAAATTCTATATAGTCTTGTTTCAGGTTTTCCGTGATGAAAAATCGGCAGGATGGCGATCCTTTTTTTCGTAAGAAATCTATCCCCGCAAATCCTGCAGAAATGATCTCATTCTCTATGCATGCCAATCCAATATTAGTCAAGTTTTCTTGAAGTGTATGTCTATTATTTGTGGTGGTATTTGTTAGGAATCGAAATGGAAGATTGTTTCTTCTCAAATAGCTTAATGCGTCAATTGCACCGGGGAGGGGTTTCCCAGATTGGTAAAACACACCATCCAGATCAAATAAGAATCCTTTAGCTTTCCGAATCAATTCCATCTTGCTCTTCCAATTTTTCTTTTAGGTCACTCATCTTTTGAATTGATGTATTTTGTCCCAGTTCACCAGAATCAAACTCTTCATGCCATCGTTCTTTCGCATAAAGGACTCTCATAATCAAAATGGTTGCATAGATAAAAAGAAGACTAATAAAACCAACCACATGAAATGAATTTTCTCTGTCCACCATGAAAAATAAAAATAAGAGGACCAGCGGCATCCAACGAATCAGTTTTTGGACAATTTTTCCCATGGAATTAATTCAATGTTTCACTCACGAATTCTAACATTTTCTTCTGTTTTGTCAGATATCCTAGACGGGTTTCAATATTTACATAGCGCACATTTCTACGCAGGGATTCCCAAGATAAACTTCCATCATCTCTTTTTATGACCGTATCCTGAAGAACAACATTATATGGTCCATTCGCTAGTTTTTCGAAGTCTTTCTCGTGAGTGCATAATATAAAATCTCTAGGATTTTGTTGTTTTTTTATAGATGTCTTCCGGCTGTATTTCAACTCATATTTCACATTGTAACCACGAAAATTATTATGGACAGAAATCAATATACCATCCTTCTTTGGCATAATTTTTTCCAAAAATTGGATTCGGTCTCTTTCAATATCATCTAATGCTTTTTTTAATGTTCCCGGCGGCCAATAAGGTTTGAATTTTTTTAACGAATGGTAAGAGCCACTCCGTGAAAAAAGCCGGTTTGGATCAATGATAGTCGATAAGTATGGAATTTCGCGATTATCATTTTGGATAAAAAATGCTCTCCCCGGGAAATGACTAATATGATGATCTAAAGCCATTTTTGCCGTTTTTTCATCTCCGTGGAGCCATATGTAATGAACCGACGAATTACCATTTTCTACGAGATTAAAATCGGTACCTGCAAATGTGATAGGCGATGGTGAAGTATCCATTTCTTCATTTTCTGAGCCCAAAATGAATGAAAAAGTGAAACCAAAAAGTATTAATCTATTTAACAAGGATCGCCTTTTGGATTTGGGTGAATTCACCGAATCGTAATTGGATAAAATAAATACCGCTGGGATGATTGGATGCATTCCATTGGATTTCATGAATACCGGAAAAAAGTTTTCGATCAATCAGTGTTTCCACAAGACGACCGGTTATATCTAATACACGTAGAGACACCGTATGATTATTAAGATCCTGATCGTCATTAATAAAATGCAGGCGAGGAGTCGATGAATGCTGTGTATCTACTAAATCAAAACTTATTGTGGTAGTTGGATTAAACGGATTCGGATAATTCGGGAATAAATAAAAACCATTCGTAGTCACATACTGATCTTCGTTAACAGATAATAATGTGTGGCAATTTTCCAGATCCCAGCCATTCTGTGGAAAAACATGATTAACATAATCAGGAGGACAATCTTCAAAAATATTGTGGTGGGCAAAAATGGGTGTCCAATCGGTAGTATCTATTGGCGGATACCTAAAAAGATCAAAGCCATAATCACCATAATTTTCAAAAAATG
>CAJWPW010000094.1 GCA_913045415.1 uncultured Fidelibacterota bacterium
GATTGGAATTCTGATTTCTTTCGATTCGGATATGGATCGTTTAAAACACCCTATTGTGTTTATGATATTGATTTTAAAACCCACAAAAAAACGCTCCGGAAAAAGGAAGAAATTTTAGGCGGGTATGAATCTGAGAATTATGTTTCTGAGAGAATATGGGCACCAACGCATGACGGGAAAAAATTGGCTATTACATTATTGTATAAAAAAGGGATTGATCTAAAAGGAAACAATCCCTGCTTTCTATGGGGATATGGCAGTTATGGTGCCACCTATGATCCCTGGTTTTCTTCAAATATTTTCAGCCTTGTAGATCGCGGCATGGTCTATGCTCGTGCCCACATCCGTGGATCATCTTTTATGGGAAGAAAATGGTATTTAGATGGTAAACTGAAACAGAAGAAAAATACATTTGAAGATTTTATTTCAGCAGGCCGGTTTTTAGCAGATGAAGGAATTACATCATCGGGAAAATTAGCAATTTATGGTGGAAGTGCTGGTGGACTTTTGATTGGTGCCGTAATGAACATGGCACCGGGTCTTTGCGAAGTTGCCATCCCAAGCGTCCCTTTTGTGGACGTTATCAATACAATGTTGGATGAATCAATTCCACTGACCGTTAGTGAATTTGAAGAATGGGGGAATCCAAAAGAAAAAGATTATTATGATTATATGAAATCCTATTCGCCTTATGATAATGTTGAGGCCAAGGCTTATCCCCATACATTGGTATTGGCAGGATATAATGATCCGCGAGTTCCATATTGGGAACCAGCAAAATGGACGGCAAAACTTCGCAACCTGAAAAAAGATGATAATGATCTATTGCTAAAAACCATTATGGGAGCGGGACACTTTTCATCATCAGGTCGTTTTGATTATTTAAAAGACGTGGCATTTTATTATGCATTTATCCTAGACAAACTGGAGATTAATTAATGGCATTAATATCTATCAATCCTGCTACCGGTGACGAAATAAAAGCCTATCCCAAACATTCGCCTGTGGAGATAGGATATATTCTTAACCAAGCATCACAGGCACAAAAAAACTGGTGTAATACTGATCTAGATTTTCGAATTTCATGTCTGGAACAGACTGCAGGAACCCTTCGGGATCGAGCAAAAGAATATGCGAAACTGATGGCCATGGAAATGGGAAAACCTTTATCCCAAGGATTGGGAGAAGTGGAAAAATGTGCATGGCTTTGCGAATATTATGCCGAAAAAGCAAAACCATATCTGGTAGACAAGGAAGTGGATATATCGGGTCAGAAAAGTCTTATTTCAATTCAACCCATTGGATTGGTGCTGGGTATCATGCCATGGAATTTTCCATTCTGGCAGGTTTTTCGGTTTGCCATCCCAACTATAACAGCCGGGAATGGTGCCATCCTGAAACATGCATCAAATGTCCAAGGGTGCGCAGCGGCCATTGAAAAATGTTTTATTGATTCAGGGTTCTTGGAAAATATTTTCCGAAACTTGGTCATTCCCGGGCAAGAAGTGGCAGATGTGATCAAAGATCCATCTATTGCTGCCGTTACCTTGACAGGGAGTACTCCAGCAGGAAAATCAGTGGCAGAAACAGCCGGTAGTGTATTGAAAAAAACAGTCCTTGAATTAGGGGGAAGTGATCCATATGTAGTCTTGGAAGACGCAGACTTGGTTATAGCCACAGATGCGTGTGTAACAGGTCGAACCCTGAATGCGGGCCAAAGTTGTATTGGTGCAAAAAGAATTATTGTCCATGAATCAGTTTATGATTCATTTCTAACCCATCTTGAAGAAAAGCTATCAACAAAAATTATGGGCGACCCATTAGATGAAGTTGATATGGGTCCCATGGTTTCTGCCTCTGCTAGGGATGAAATTCATAATCAAGTGGAACGGGCAATTGAATCGGGTGCTGATCTGCGTTTGGGTGGTCAGATGCCGGATGGACCTGGTTTTTATTATCCCATCACATTGCTAGTGGATGTCAAACCGGGTATGGCTGCTTTTGATGAAGAGATTTTTGGCCCAGTATTTTCAGTAATAAAAGCAAACGATGAAGCAGAAGCAATCTCTTTAGCTAACCAAACTGAGTTTGGTCTTGGTGCAGCAGTATTTACCCGAGATAAAATCAAAGGAGAAGAAATTGCTAAAAAGCACTTGGATGCAGGTTTATGTTTTGTAAATGATTTTGTAAAATCAGATCCAAGGTTACCCTTCGGCGGTATTAAACAATCTGGGTATGGAAGAGAATTGTCATCCATTGGTATGATGGAATTCGTGAACATTAAAACTGTTGTCGTGAAAAATGATTAATCGTTGTAAACTTTCTATGATGCAAACCCGAATATTTATTTTAATATTATCATTATTGGCTGTTTTAACGGGCCAACAGAATCGCCTCTTCTGGGATGGGAATGATTGGAACAGGATCGCCAAGAATGTTGATTATCATCCAGAAACTACCCATCGGGTCAAAACAGCGTATCTTCACGGTGTATTAGATGGGCGACTTCATGGCTATTTAAAAACGTGGGCGAAAGATCAATTTTTAGCAGATGATGTATTTGGAGAAACCGTCGATTATCTTTCAACCCGTGAACTGATCAAAAACCTGGATAATTTTTATGAGGATCCCATCAACGGATATATTCCAATTCCAGCGGCCATTGTGATTGCTAATATGTATGCGGAACGGGTGCCAATACCTTTGATAGAAGACTATATTGAAAAGACCCGAAGGTGGATCAATGATCTAACCTTGGATCTGGATACATTAAACTACAGTAAACTATTAGAAGACAAATTTATAAAGCACCACGAAAAACAATTTAATCGATCCGAATAAAACCAGCTTTGGGGTGCCAGGCGAATACTCGGCTCTCTCCGGCAAATTTCACTTTTGAAATAGTAAACTTAAAAGTGGGGGGCTTGTTTCCTTCCAAGGGGTATGTGATTGTTTTTGTTGTTGAAAATCCGGTTTGGAGTACTGGTTCATAATTATAAATTAAAACCATTCTCTCTTCACCAATAAATTCCTTTTCCCCAGAATATGTTGCCAAAAATCCTTCAAGATAATCTACAGGTCTTCCCACGTGGTTGATGACTTCAACATTAACAAGGACCTTAGCATTATCAATGACTCGGGGCCGAATCTCAATAGTGAAAGGTACCTGATCTCCACCAAATAAAAAGCAGGTTAAATAAAGTAGAATGAATGGATGTTTCATTATATCAAAATTGGGAAAAAAAATTGTAAGACAAAAGAGAAAGGTTTTGAAACCTTTTTATCAGCAGAAAAGTATAAAGTAGATTCCTGAACTATAAAATCATCGATAATCTAATTTTCATATCCCAATTTTGAATCGAATAATTACAATTC
Source organism: uncultured Fidelibacterota bacterium (assembly GCA_913045415.1). Next base: position 3,376 of record CAJWPW010000094.1, read on the forward strand.
TTCAAGTGCTATTTTTGTCGATAGGCTATTCCCAAGTTCGTATAGATGACTGGAAAGCACTTACATCTCCTTTGAATATTCGAGACTTAACAAATTTGGATAACGAATTATTTGCCGCAACAGAGGGGGGTATTTTCCATATTAAGGACCAAGTTTATGAAACTTACACCACTGTTGATGGATTATTGGGCGTAGATCTGGCTGCAATCGACCATGACCATAATTCTAATATTTGGATCGGTGGAAATGTGCCGTTTGGATTCTTGCAGGTTTATGATCCGAAAGAAAATAAATCTATTATCAGTTTTGATTTTGATCTAACCGGTATATTAGATATTCAAGTTTTAGATTCTTTGGCATTCGTTCTATTTCAGGATGGCCAAGACTTTGGTATTATGAAATTTCTTTACAATGATGGATGGGAATATCGTGATAGTTTTAGAAACTTTCCTGAGGCAGCTGGTTCTGTAAACTGTTTTTTGGCAAATGATTCGACTTTATTTATTGGAACAAATTATGGGATTTATTTGGGTAACCTATCTGAGAATTTGAAAGATCCCAATAGGTGGCAGGCAATTGATGATGCCATGGACTTTGAAGTGACTTCAGCAACATTTAATGATTCATTCATAGCTTTCTCTTCCAAAACCAGTTTGTATGAATTATCGATTCTATCTGGGAATTGGGAGGCCATCACTTTTTCATACTCCTTTTCTAACATTAGTGAAATTATTGTGAGTGAAAACGTTTATTGGATCATAGATCAGAAGAAACTGTATCGAAAATCAAATGTGGGTGACGCTCTATTAGAAAATCGATATTGGTTATCGGGCATGACAAGAGTTAACAATCAAATGATTGTGGGTGCACGTAATGGGTTATTATTTATTGAAAACCTGGATAATGGGAATGAGATGGTTACACGGTTTCTCCCAAATGCACCCGTAACCAGTGGATTTTCTGCTATAACAGTTTTAGATGACGGACGATTGGTGGGCGGAAGTGCCCACGGAATTTCCATTTATAGCGATGAAGGCTGGCGGAATATTCTTGAAATAAAAACGATCAATACTGATACAATTCATTCAAATTATGATTATTCACATTTCATAGCTGATACCATACCACATGATTTTGGTGGATTTATTGCCGATCTTGAACAAGGGCCGGATGGATTGCTTTATTGTGCAATTCGGGGTTCCTATGTAACAAGAACTAATCCTAATCGTACCAGTGGTGGCGTCATTATTCTGGATGTTGACGATCCATCAAATATTACACTCATTGATACAACATATTTGAGTTTTCATACCACTCAATCCAACTCGGAACCTTACATGGTTGTATTGGATATAGAGTTTGATCTTGATAATAATATGTGGGTAGCGAATCCTTATTGTATCAATGGAAATATGCCAATACATGTTCGGTCACTAATTGGCGATTGGAAACATTATGGCTCCTACGAAACATCATTGAGAATTAGCCAATCACCCGGGTCACTTGCGATTGATTCCTGGAACCGAGTATGGTATTCGGCATTCCAGGCGGAAGAAGCCAATCTTGGGATCTATCCGAATGGAGGAATCTTTATGTTGGGTTATGAAGGGAATCCTGTTAATCCGAGTGGTTTTTCGTGGAAAAAGGTTCAAGATAATGGAACTGTATGGTCTCTGGGAATGGGTACTAATGATCGAATTTATTATTTAACAGCATCAGGGTTAAATTATTTTGACATAACAAATTCAACCAATCCTGTTTTGCGAGAAAATGCATTTTCCTATTTTCCTAATATTTCATTTGGAAATGGAGCTGAAATAAAAATAGATCCGCACGGAAATGTGTGGGCACATTCGCCCTCTCAAGGAATACACATTTTATTGGAGAATACTACCTATTGGCCGGATATTAATGGCCTACGTGCTGACAATAGTCCACTTTTGTCTGATGAAATTACAGATATTGCATTTGACGAAAAACGAAGTTTGGCTTATATCGCTACGAGCAAAGGAGTCAATATTCTCCGCATCCCCTTTGGGGAAAAAAAGAAGGATTATTCTGATATGAAAGTATTTCCGAGCCCCTTTTATATTCCTTCAGTAAACCCCATGAAAGTGGATGGTTTACCACTTGAATCATCCATGATGGTCATGACTTTGGATGGGAAAGTGGTGCGACATGTACCCAGTCGTGGAATCAGTAT
>CAJWPW010000095.1 GCA_913045415.1 uncultured Fidelibacterota bacterium
TAACTGTATTTCTAACGGATATGCGGAGAGATTTTGATACGTATAACCGTATTTATGCGGATTATTTTAAGAATAATCAACCCTGTCGAACCACTGTTGAAGTCACTTCATTGCCAACACCTATTGCAATTGAGCTCAAATGTATAGCAACAATAAATTAGGAGGAATTCATGTCTGTGACACTTCCGTTAAACTTTAAAAAATGGATCGATGAGAATCGTCATTTACTAAAGCCGCCAGTAGGAAACAAAGTCGTTTACAATGGAACCGATTTTATGATCATGGTTGTTGGTGGACCGAATTCCCGGAAAGATTACCACGTGGATCCGGTTGAGGAGTTTTTTTATCAGATTGAAGGTGACATGCTATTAAAGATAATTGATGATCGGAAAAGGGTCGATATCCCAATAAAGGAAGGTGAAATATTTTTGCTGTCTAAAAATGTACCTCATTCTCCACAACGGTTTGAAAATACAATCGGACTTGTGATCGAATACCAGAGGGAAGAAGGTTCCCTAGATGCCTTTCAGTGGTACTGTGACGAATGTGATGTTCTACTTCATGAAATCACATTGGACTTGGAAGATATTGTTTCCCAACTACCACCTCTATTCGAAAATTACTGGAATAATGTAGAAGCAAGAACTTGCGATAATTGCTATGCCATGCAACAACCTCCTAATTAATAATAATATTTGAAAATAGATATCCATACCCATATTCTGCCAAAAGAATGGCCGAATTTGAAAAAAAAATACGGTTACGGCGGCTGGATAAGCCTGGAACACCATAAAACGGGCTGTGCACGCATGATGAAGGATGAATATTTCTTCCGGGAAGTGGAATCAAATTCCTGGGATCCAGATGTCCGTATGAATGAATGTGAACACCATGGAGTAGATGTACAGGTCCTTTCCACTGTACCAGTTATGTTCAATTACTGGGCAAAACCAGATGATGCACTGGACGTTTCTAAAATGCTGAATGATCATATTGCTGCTATTATTGCTGAGTTTCCCAAACGATTTGTTGGGCTAGGTACTATTCCACTGCAGGAACCTGAAAAAGCAATAATGGAGTTGCAACGTTGTATCCATGAATTGGGGATGGCTGGTGTTCAAATCGGGACAAATATTAACGGTGTAAACTTGAGTGACGAGTCACTTTTCGCTGTTTTTGAAGCGGCAGAAGACCTTGGCACTGCCATTTTTATTCATCCTTGGGACATAATGGGAAAAGAAAATATGGAAAAATACTGGCTGCCTTGGCTGGTAGGGATGCCGGCGGAGACCAGCCGGGCGATTTGTTCTATGATCTTTGGGGGCGTGTTTGAACGTTTACCAAACCTGCGGGTCGCTTTTGCCCATGGTGGGGGATCTTTCCCGGCTACCGTGGGGCGAATACAAAAAGGGTATGATGTCCGTCCCGATCTTTGTGCTATTGATAATCAAGTTGATCCACAAAAATATCTTGGAAAATTTTGGGTGGATTCATTGGTTCATGATGCGGATGCATTGGATTTTTTAATTAAAAAAATAGGGGAAGATAAAATTGCGCTAGGAAGCGATTATCCTTTTCCCCTTGGAGAAATTGAATCAGGAAATTTGATAGAATCCATGGATTATAATAATAAACAAAAAGACAAATTACTTTTTCAAAATGCCTTGGACTGGCTGGGGCTACCTGCTAACCATTTTTCATGACCTTCGAAAATTCTAGATCCTGCGCAAAAATCATGGATCAGGATGATCCGCTGGGTTCATACCGAGATAAATTTCATTATCCAAAAAATGATAATAAAGAAAAAGTAATTTATTTTTCCGGTAATTCTCTTGGGATCCAACCTAAATCAGTTCGAAAATATGTTGAAAAGGAATTGAATGTTTGGGAAAAAGAGGGATTGCTTGGTCAGCATAGCCGCTGGGAGAATTTCCATGAAAGGCTTAAAGAAAACACTGCCAGACTGGTGGGGGCACAACCATCAGAAGTGGTAGTCATGAATGCTCTGACGGTAAATATCCACCTACTATTGGTATCGTTTTACCAACCCAATGAAACCAGAAAAAAAATTATCATTGAGCAAGGAACATTCCCATCAGACCAATATGCAATTAAATCCCAAATCAAATTCCATGGATTTGATCCGCATGATACGTTAATTGAACTTAGCCCAAGGAAAGGTGAAACCACGCTCAGAACAAAAGATATTCTAGCTGTAGTAAGGGATATTAATGAAGAGCTGGCTACTGTGATTTTGGGTGGTGTAAACTATTACACAGGACAGGCCTTTGATATGCAATCCATTACGAAGGCTGGACATAAAGCAGGTGCCTTCGTAGGCTTTGATCTGGCCCATGGGGCTGGCAACCTTGAATTGAATCTCCACAATTGGGATGTGGATTTCGCGGCCTGGTGTTCATACAAATATTTATGCGCTGGTCCCGGTTCACCTGGAGGTATCTTTATTCACAAAACGCATCATGATTGGACAGGTCCAAGACTTTCCGGTTGGTGGGGTCATAATAAAAATACTCGCTTTGAAATGGGCCCAGATTTTGATGCAATTCAAACAGCAGAGGGGTGGCAGATAAGCAATGCGCCCGTAATGGGAATGGCACCATTACTGGCTGCTATGGAAATATTTGATGAAGTCGGAATGGCTGCTATCCGGCTTAAAAGTGAAAAACTGACAGGTTTCCTGGAATACCTAATTGCAGAAAACCTACCAGCCGTATCGATTATAACCCCAGCAAATCCAGCAGAACGCGGATGTCAATTATCACTAGTAACGCCTGGTGGAAATAATACTTTTAAAATAATATCAAAAAAAGGGGTGGTATGCGATTGGAGAAAGCCAGACGTAATTCGTGTTGCACCTCATCCATTATTCAACCGGTATACTGAAGTGTATGACTTTGTTGAACTGCTAGAACAAAGTCTTAGTGAATAAAGAAAAGTTTACGTTGATTGGCGCTGGTTTGGCTGGGCCTCTACTGGCAACCTATCTGGCAAAACGAGGTTATTCCGTTGAAATTTTTGAACGCCGCCCAGATATGAGGAAGGAATCCATTTCAGCAGGGCGGTCTATTAACCTAGCGCTATCAATTCGCGGTAACCATGCGCTCAAAGAAGTTGGTCTATACGATAAAATCAAACCCAATACCATTCCCATGAAGGGACGCATGATCCATGGCTTGAACGGCGGCATTCACTTGCAACCCTATGGACAAAAAGAAAATGAAGTGATCTTTTCTGTTTCCCGGGCCCACCTGAACATGGAACTTATGACTTTGGCTGAAGAAACGGGAAATGTCACTATTCGATTTAATCATCAGTTATTGTCAGCTGATTTAGAACAAAATAAATTATTATTTCAATTGTCTGATTCATTAGAAAAAATCGAATGGTCTTTCAATAGGGTCATCGGTTGTGATGGATCTGCATCAATTTTAAGAAAATCCATTGTAGAAAAAGCAAATATACAATATGTGAAAAAGCCACTGGGACATGGCTATAAAGAATTAACAATACCACCTATGAAATCGGGAAAATTTCAGATCGAACCGAACGCCTTGCACATTTGGCCCAGGGGTAATCACATGCTGATTGCACTGCCCAATAATGATTGTTCCTTCACTTGTACTTTATTTTTTCCAATGATAGGTAAAACCAGTTTTGAAACTGTAAAAACCGAAAAAGACATCTTTGATCTATTTCAATCACAATTTCCCGATGCGATTAAATTGATACCTAACCTTGTTGAAGACTTTCAAAAAAACCCAACAGGTGATCTTGCTTCGGTGTATTGCAAACCATGGCATTTGGGAGGTAAGGCATTGCTAATTGGTGATGCCGCTCATGCAGTGGCCCCTTTTTTTGGTCAGGGAATGAATGCATCATTCCAGGATTGTTCTACTCTAGCGAAATTGATAGGTCAAAATGAAAATGACTGGAATACCATTTTTAACGCTTTCTCATCCACTCAGGTAGAAAATGGGCATGCCATTGCTGATATGGCCCTTGAGAATTACCTGGAAATGCGTGATCATGTGAACGATCCAGAATACAAAAAAAGAAGAAATATGGAATTAAAACTGGAACGAATGTTTCCTGATCAATTTATCCCAAGATATTCCATGGTTTCTTTCCATCAAATTCCGTACGCGGAGGTGTATCAACGGGGAGAAAAGCAGTTTAAAATAATTAGTGATGTGTTAAAGGCGGACCCATCAGGCCAGTCGATAGATAAAGCCATGGTAGAAAAAATGTTGCCTTAATCGGCTTCTATACACGGACTAAATTTCCATCCGTGCCGATTTTATGTACATTTTGATTAATACTGAACTGGCAGACCCAGCCATTCGCTTTACTGTATGTAATAGGATTATCATTTCGCCCAGTAAGTTCCCTGAGCCATGTTCTTAGGCTAGATACATTTTTCTGTGTTACAAATATCTGATGTATTCGCCTGCGAATACTTTTTGTGATTGTGCCTTTTGCAATTGCGAATTTTAAAAGAGAGTTATACTCTTCATTGTATTTTCCTTCCGCAGTTTTTAGTCCAGTTTTCTGTGATGGGATTATTATTTCCATTCTATCATCATAAGTAAACTCAATGTGGTTTGTCTCAGTAAACACAAGGGCCATATCCTTCCATTGGGTGGTCGGAGATTTGCCATCAATATCAATACCCTTGTCATTTAACATTGCCGCTACAGCATTATCACTGATTGATATGCGATCATGATAAGTACGATCTAGAATATCCTCGCAGTATTGCCTGAGTACATCTAATCCATAGTGCGGCTCAAACTCTCTTGCTTCTTGAGGTAAGTCTGCTAAATGTAGAAATTTTTCATTAGACAAAGGATATGGTGGGTCTTGCTTTTCACACAACATCTCAAATACGTTTTGATTTTGCAGATACTTATTTATTGCTATCCAACAAGCACGTTCATACTCCAGAATTTTTTTTGCCTTATCAATACCGATTAGAGTGGTTGCGCCAATATTCTGGTCTTCCATCTGTTTTACCAATTTATCCCGCTGTTCAGTCCAATACTTCAGTAGCTGTTCCAGTATGAAAGGACTATCGTATCCGCAAAATACATTTTCAAGTTTAATCCCCATGTGATATGGTGTCATCAGCTTGGCATCTTCTTTTTGATGTGAGTACTTGAGCTTCGGCCTGTCAATGTCTTGAAGGATTTTATACCAGTCTGAATCTTTGAAATCTGGTACAGTAGGCATGCGTGTTTCTACTCCACCAACAAACACAAGTCCATCTCTTGTGATTTCGATTTCGTCTAAGTTTATTTTCTTACTCATTTTACTTTAATTGATATGGATAGTAAGAGAATTCAATAAGAACCGTGGTGGTTTGCCACAACTTTCAGTGGCATTTCAGATGATGGACTTATACCCAAACATCATTTGGGGCAGTGAGCTCCCCACCTGCTTCACCAGTATTTATGACACCCGTTGGCTCAACAAGCATTACTTTACATTCATTTTCTGCATAAGTCTTATGTGTAACACCTTTTGGAACAACATACATTTCTCCTTCAGATAA
>CAJWPW010000096.1 GCA_913045415.1 uncultured Fidelibacterota bacterium
AGCGATAATGATATTGAAGGGTGAAATATCGGAAAAAGGACTCCTGTCACCAATCCACCATATGCCGTTTGAAATTTTCAAAAAAAAATTAGAAAAACATGGTATATTCGTCAAAAAAGATTAAAAATTTAGTAAGGTGAACAATAACAAAAATATACCCAACCCCATGTTCTATCTTGCTGCCGGGAGTAAGCCTATCGCACAAAGTGCAAAAGGAATTTACATTACTGCAGATGATGGAAAATCATATATGGATGCTGCTAGTGGCGCCATTGTATGCCAGTTGGGTCATTCCCACCCCAAAATTATTGAAGCCATCAAAAAACAGGTCTTGGAATTACAATTTTCTTATCGCACCCAATTTGAAAATCAGCCAGCCATTGATCTTGCCAATATGATCGTTGAAAAGACAAATCCTGAATTGGATAGAGTTTTTTTTGTATCTGGTGGATCGGAAGCTGTGGAGTCAGCCATGAAATTGATCCGGCAATACCACTTTGCAAATGGGGATGAAAGTCGTTCTGTTTTTATTAGCCGTGTTCCTTCTTATCACGGATGCACCATGGGCGTTTTGGCGCTGACTGGTTATGAGCCATTAAATAGACCATTTACACCCATGTTTCAACTTTATCCCAAAGTGAAATCTCCAACACAATATCGAATTCCTGATGGCATGACACAGGAAGAATATGGATTAGTTTGTGCAAATGAAGTGGAAACAGCCATCTTGGAAACAGGCACAGAAAATGTTGCAGGATTTGTTGCAGAACCCATTGGCGGCGCCAGCTCCGGCGCGGAAGTGCCGCACGATATTTATTTTCCTAGAGTGCAGGAAATTTGCAAACAATATAATGTTCCTATTATTTTGGATGAAGTGATGACCGGGATTGGACGCACCGGAAAAATGTTTGGCTACAACCATTGGAATATTGATGCAGATGTGATCTGTCTGGCCAAAGGATTGGGTGCCGGGTACTATCCCGTTGCAGCCATTGTTGCTAAAGATAAATTTGTCCAGCCGGTCATGGAAAGTGGTGGATTTATGCACGGATTCACTTATGCGGGAAATCCATTCGGCTGTGCCGTTGGGTGCGCTGTACTCAAAACGATTGAAGAAGAAAATTTGGTGGAAAATTCCCGAATCCAGGGTGAGTATCTTTTAGCAGAAATAAAAACACGGGCTGAAAACTACGATTGGATTGGGGATGTCCGCGGTCGGGGATTGCTCATGGCGATTGAATACGCAAATAAAAAAACAAAAGATCCTTTCCCCGATGAATGGCAAGTAGGCGAAGCAATAACACAAGTAGCCTATGATTTAGGGCTCATTATTTATCCTAAAAAGAGTCATGATGGCACCACCGGTGACCATACTCTCGTCACACCACCATTGATTATCTCCCGGGAAGAATCTGATAAATTGCTAAATTTATTGGCTCAAACATTTGAATCTTATGATAAAATTATAGGCCTATAATATTTACCACGAAGACACAAAGAAAAAAGAGAAATAGTACTTAATGCTAAATTGTCCAGAATAATGAGAAATAAAACCACCAGATTTATTAGTAAAATGGCAAATTTATTAAATACTTTGCGCCTTGGTGACTTTGTGGCTAAAAACTTCATAAGATTGAATATACATGAAAGATAAACGCTGTGATATAGGAACCGCTATCGCCAGGATTCCCCATGGCGCATCTGTCATGGTAAGCGGGTTTGGGTCATCGGGGACTCCCTTTTCCCTCATTGATGAATTAATAAATCAAGGTCAGCAAGAATTGACCCTTATTAAAAATGATGCCAATGAAGATGGTATCGGAATTGATAAACTGGTGAAATCGAGCCAGGTAAAAAAGTTATATGCCACCCATATTGGACTCAACACGATGGTTATGAAACTCGCGGAAAGTGGTGAAATGGATGTGGAACTAATTCCACAAGGTATTATGGCAGAACGAATTCGATGTGCCGGCGTTGGCGTACCCGGATTTTTAAGCATCATTGGATTGGATATTGAATATGCAAAGGACAAATCCATAGTCGAAGTGGAAGGTGAAAAATATATTTATGAAAAAGCATTGGGTGCCGATTTTGCAATTGTCCGCGCTGAAATTTCAGATTCATTCGGGAATATGCGATTCAATACTGCGGGCATCAATTTTGCACCGCTCATGGCCCAAGCTGCGGATGTCACTTTAGTAGAAGCCAAGCAAGTCGTTGATATAGGTGATATCAACCCAGAAGATGTGCATGCTTCTGGTATTTCCGTAGATAACGTTTCACAAATTACCCATTTCACCGAGGAGTATAATGCTATCTGGCGATAATACACGTATTCTTGAGAGAGCCGCATGTGAAGTGAATAATGAAATGGTGATTAACCTAGGAATAGGTCTACCCCAGTTAATTCCAAATTTTATTTCGGAAGACAGCCGCCCCTTAATTCATTCTGAAAATGGAATATTAGGCGTGGGAAATCTTTTGCCTTTTGATAAATCAAACCCCGATTGCATGGACGCCGGCGGCGGGTATGTGGGTATGGTCCCCGGCGGGTCTTTTGTGGATTCTGCTGAATCATTTGGCTTTGTGAGACGGGGAAAAATTGATATCTCATTTTTAGGTGCATTCCAGGTTTCATCCACAGGGGATTTAGCCAATTGGCATTTCCCCGGCGCCAGAAAACCAGGGATGGGTGGTGGGCTCGAAATTGCCAGCTGTGCGAAAAAAATTATAATTTTAATGAAACAAACGGACAAAGCAGGGAATTCGAAGATTCTGCCAGAATGTACATTTCCATTGACGGCAAAAAATTGTGTCAAAATGATCATTACTGAAAAAGCGGTTTTTAAAGTTTCTGAAAATGACCTTGAACTGATTGAAATGGCAATGGGGCAGTCCATTGATAAAATTAAAAAAGCAACAGGTGATACATTTTCCGTTGCTAAAAATTTGAAGGAGTTTTAATAATGTCCAATTTGAATTTGGAACAGCTTGTAGAATCATTATTTGACAAACAGGTTGAATTATTAAGTCAATTAGTGGCAGAAAAATCTACTCGTGGGAACGAAGCACAAGCACAACAAATCATGAAAAATGAAATGGCTTCTGATGGTGCCCGGATTGATGAACTGAAAGTGGATGTGGATAAAATAAAACATCTCCCAGGATTTTCTCCTGTCCTGATTGATTATGACAATATGGTCAATGTGATTGGGAATTATGGAAATTCAGATGGAACAGGCAGATCCTTAATTTTGAATGGTCATATTGATGTGGTACCGGAAGGTCCTTTGTCCGGTTGGAAGAGCCATCCCTACAAACCGGAAGTACGGGGCAATAAATTATACGGCCGCGGTTCTAACGATATGAAAGCTGGGTTGACAGCAAAAGTGTTTGCCTTGAAAGCCATCAGGGAAGCAGGCTACATGCCCAATGCACCTGTGTATTTACAATCGGTGGTGGAAGAAGAATGTACCGGGAATGGCGCTTTGGCTTGTATAGCAGCCGGCTATAAAGCAGACGCTGTTTTGATTGGTGAACCCTTTGATGAAGCATTAGTTACGGCGCAGGTGGGTGTCATCTGGTTTCAAATAAAATTGTCAGGAACCCCAGTCCATGCAGAAAGAGCCACTGAAGGAGTGAATGCCATCGAAGCTATGCTGCCGGTGATTGCAGCTTTCAAAGAAATGGAAGAAAGTTGGAATCAGGAAAAAACAAATTATCCCGATTTTTCCCAGCATCACCATCCTATTAATTTGAATATTGCCGAATTCCACGGTGGCGACTGGACATCCAGTGTGCCCGCATGGGCGGTGTTGAATCTGCGCATTGCTATTTATCCGGGAGATTCATTATCGGATAGATCCAAGCAGATTGAAAAAACATTACAGAATCTTATAGTGAATAATGAACTGGTTAAAAAAGCAGACCCAGAATTGGTGTACCATGGGTTTTATGCAGAAGGTTACACTTTACCAAAAAATACAGATGTAGAAAGTGAATTGGCAATGGTCCATGAAGGGATTTTTAATTCGTCACTAAAACGAAGTGCAATTACTGCTGCAACCGATTCCCGGTTTTTTGGGATCTACCAGAAAACACCTGCTCTGGTTTATGGTCCTGCGGGGGAACGAATCCATGCTTTTGATGAATATGTGAGTCTGGATTCACTGAAAAATATTACGAAAGTCTATGCCAAATTCATTCAAAACTGGTGCGGTTTGAGCAAATTGTAGTAGCCTCGAAGAATGCAAAGTGGCGCCAAGAAATAATATAAAAATATTTAGAAAGAGAATCTTAATATAGTTCTGTTTTCCCCTTCGTGTATCTTTGCAACCTTGGTGGCAATTTATAAAGCCTTATACCAAATATTCATACTTTCAATATGCCCGGAAATATGGGTGTTATTGATGAGCCGCCCGCCGTATTGGTAAGCATTTTTAGTAAATACAATATTCATCCCTGGCGATTCTGCCCTGGCAATTGTGTAGGCTGTTTTTAACCCGTTTAGTCTTGCTTCTTTTTCCATGTGAACCAGTAAATATTTTGCCAAACTAAAACCTTGCCATTTTGGGAGTGTGGCGAAATCAGTCATTTCTGCGTTTAGGTTTTCTGTATCTTTTTCTAAAGAAGATAGTGCAATGAGTTCTCCGTCTGTCTTAATTCCAAAATAATCCACATGAGATTCCATGGTTTCCACCAAAAAGGATGATTCATTGATGGGAAATGGATAGGATGAAAAAATGGTATTATATAAAGCTGCAATTTCCGGGACATCGTCTTGTGTTAAATTGTGCAAAGAGAAATTATTTTCTAATTGTATCTTTTGAATTGATTCGGGCGGCACCTGTTTTTCGATGGATAACCGGTACACCTTTTCATTTTCTGTTCTGTTGTTTTCTAGTTTCCGGTTTTTTGATAAATAATAGGCCAAAATAATGGCAGATTGCTTTCCGGAATAAAGGTTGGGAATTTCTGCTTCCTGCACATATCCCAAATTGAGAAAAGGTTGACTGGTTTCATGAGGAATTTTAACCAATACCTTTGTGTATCGGTTTTCTCGTGCTTTTTCCAAAAGTGCTGGCGCAAGGTCGTTTGGATTCGCATCCTTGATCTTCATCAAATAAATGCGGTTATTAAAAGTGCCATGCTGGATTAAAGCACCATGAAACAGTTCAATTAAATCGTGGCCTATTACGGGATCTGGCACGCTATGGTTGCTAAATATTTAATATTTATTGTCCGGCACAAATAGCGAAGCACAGTTAATTCATTCCCACGAATTGATTCAAACGAGAGAATTTAGCTCACTTAAATAAAATTTATCAAAAGCAGCCAACAAACTTTCCTGTCCGGAATATGGTGCCGGGGAATATTTTTTAGACTGGATTCCCAGTTGAGATAATTCGGAAATGTACCAATCCTGTTTATTGGTCATATCCCAGAAATCGATGCCATCTTGTGTATTATACTTTCCGGATTCAACAACATCCTTTGCAAAAAGCCAGGAACAGGTAACATTGCATTTGTCAACGCCATCTGGCCAAACTGTG
>CAJWPW010000097.1 GCA_913045415.1 uncultured Fidelibacterota bacterium
CCCTAGCCTTTGCTGAAAGTTTTACCTGGCAAAATGCACGGGATGCTATGGTGGATATTCATTATAAAATGGATGAAAATGGAGAAAAAAAACCTACTTACATTTCTCGATGGCATTATACATCAGATAGGCTCTTGCACCATGATCGAACGGTGGATATTACGTCATCTGTTGCACATGAAAACGATTTGGAAAAAGTTGAAATTGAACTCAATAAAAAACAGGATGGATCGGAATTTTTAGATCTAAATTGGTCATCGAATGAGACAATTAAATTTATTCCAACAGTCAAGATAACGGAAAACATATTGCTGAATTTGCCCGCTGTTAGTGGTGTAGCCTTCGTAAAAAAAAGTTATTTTAAAATGGGAATTGTGATTGCCCACGAAGGGTATTTGATTGATCAAACAAATTTGATTCATGCATCATCAGAATATAATAAAACTGTAAATGTAGATTTTTTGTCGTATTTATTTAATGATGGAGATCCAAGATTTGATGGTATTATGTTTTATAAAATTAATCCGATATAATTAAAGTAAAGAATATTTTATGACAAAAAATAATTGGTCACCTGTTGAAAAACGATTTTTTCAACGACAATACATTCAAAAACAGACAACCAAAATACCCTATATCCTCGTTGATAATTTTCCGGATCTTGGGTTTTTAACATCCTTGCGATTTCTAGAATGGGTGTCTAAGAACCCGGAAGGTGTCATTAGTTTACCAACAGGTAAAACTCCCGAATATTTTATCAAATGGACTCATAATTTTCTCAGTAATTGGGATGACAAAGATCTTATTTATCTCAGAAAAGAAAATGGATTGGATATAGATCAAAAGCCTGATCTGTCCCGGCTCAAATTTGTGCAAATTGATGAGTTTTATCCCATGGACCCTTTACAACATAACAGTTTCTTTAATTACGTGAATAATTTTTATTTATCTGGTTTTGGAATATCACGGGAAAATGCGTTGTTGATCAATTGTGCAGAAATACCATTGGTCGATGCAAAACAATGGAAAGATATTTTTCCAAATAGCACGATTGACTTGACTCTGCGCTACAGGGATCCAAAATCTGAATTGGAAAAAATGCAGCAGAGTTCCATTTATTTGATTGATCAGTGGTGTACTGAATACGAGGAAAAGATACGAAATATGGGTGGAATAGGTTTTTTCCTGGGCGGTATAGGTCCCGATGGTCATATTGCGTTTAATGTTCGCGGATCAGATCATAATTCTACCACACGGCTCATGGAAACAAACTTTGAAACACAAGCCGCAGCAGCAACAGACTTAGGCGGTATCGAGATCAGCAAGAACCGTCTTGTGATCACTATTGGATTAGCATCCATTACTTTCAAAGATGATGCAGTTGCGATTATTACAGCTGCAGGGGAAGCGAAAGCATCCATTGTGAAATATTCACTGGAAAATTTGCCTGATGTAAGATATCCAGCTACGGTTTTACAGCGATGTGAAAATAGCCGATTTTACCTGACTCATGGTGCAGCAAAATTGCTCAACGATACTGAAAAACAATATTGGGAAAACTCGAATTGGGATGATGTAAAGAAACAAAGAGCACTTCTACGACTGGCGAAAAGAAAAAATATCTTCGGAAAAAAATTATCTCTCGATGATCTTGAACATGATCCCTTTTGTAAAACTATTCCTGGGTTGGGGGAAGGTACAGCGCTGGAGATCATAGAGAAAGTACATGCAAAAGTTCAGCGAGGAATAAAAAATGAAACAAATGAAATATATTACCATACAGGACCCCATCATGATGATATAATGTTAGGGATGATGCCGCATATCATTCATTTGATTAGGGAACCCAGTAATTCCCATCATTTTGTCAATATGACTTCTGGGTTTACATCCGTAACAAATGGATTTATAACGAATATTTTATCATTTACTTTAGAATTCTTTTTGCAGGGAAAAATACAAATGACAGATTTCCCTGATTTTTTTTCCGAAGGTTATAAATTAAAATGGGATAAGGACGTTTTCCATTATTTAGATAGTTTGGCGAAAGTAGACAAAAGTGAACAAAATCGAGCTTTGGCACATCGGGTTATTCGTGGTTTGATTAAGATTTATCCTATCAAGGATAAAAATGATTTAGAAGTCCGTATCAATTCTATAATTTCTGAATTAATGCATTGTTATGATGGAGAAAAAAACTCTGTTGAAATCCAAAAATTGAAAGGGATAATTCGTGAATATGAGGAAGAACTGGTTTGGTCCAATTATGGTGTTCGTGTTCAGGATATATATCATCTTCGATTAGGATTTTATACGGGTGATATTTTTACAAAATCTCCCGAACGGAATCGAGATGTCTTGCCTATCCTGAAACAACTAAAGGAAATAAAGCCTACCGTTATTTCTTTAGCACTTGATCCGGAAGGGAGTGGGCCAGATACCCATTATAAAGTGTTACAAGCTATTGCTGACGCAGTTCGAATCTGGAATGATGAAACAGATTTATCTCATTTACGGATTTGGGGATATCGAAATGTGTGGTATCGGTTTGATCTTGCTGAAGCGGACATCATTGTCCCAGTAACATTAAATTCAATGGCCATCATTCGATCTACTTTTATGAATTGTTATTTGAGTCAAAGAGATGCATCTTTTCCCAGTTATGAATTGGATGGCCCTTTTTGTGACCTCTCTCAAAAGATTTGGGTCGAACAGCACCAAGATCTGCAATTAATGTTAGGTAGAGATTATTGGTATCAGAATGAGAATCCTCACCTTCGTGCCGTTCATGGTGCAGTTTATTTAAAGGAAATGGATGTGGAAACCTTCCTGACTGTTGCAAGAGAATTGGAAGAATCCATGGAAGGATTTTCTCTTTCTAAAAATTAATATTATTCAATTTTTATTTCTTTTTCAGCCAGTTCGGCATCCTGAATTTTTTTGGCCAAATGGAAGATATAATAAACTGATTTTTTTATATCATCTTCCGAGCAGGAAAAACAGGTACCTTTTGCTGGCATGACACCTTCTTCACCATCCATGCCATTGAGGACACTTTCATATAATTGATCAAACCCTTTGGTCGCCAATTGCTCAAAATGTACTTTATCACGGACAGATGCAGCGCCCATATTCCCATACATATGGCAACGAAAACAGGTGGTGACCCAAACGGATTCACCCACAATAATTTCTTTTTTAGTTAGATTCTTATATTCCTCCGAATCGTAGATATTCACAGGGGATTTTCCACCGCATCCAACCACTAGAAGAAAAATGAAAAAGAGAATTAAACGTTGCATGAGTTTCCTTATTTTTACTTATCCAATTCATCAATTTAATATGACTATTCCACAATAAAGAAGCAATAGATAGACCTTGTAAAAATTGAGTCGATATATTTGTAACACTTGAGATAATATTAAAAAATATTACCAACTTAGTGTTGCTCTGATTAGGTTTTTTCCTTCATTATGAAAACAAATCAACACTTTCATTGGGATAAAGAAGAAATTGCTAATTTATTGACCCATGGTATCGGCGCCATTGCCAGTGCTGTGGGATTGATTTTTTTGGTGTATTTTGCAAACGTAAAAGGTGGAATCTGGGAACAGGTCAGCTTTAGTATATTTGGCATTACAATGCTTATTGTATTTTTATCGTCCACCATTTATCACACAATCCGAACTCCGAAATGGAAAGCAATATTTCAAACAATTGATCAATCTGCAATTTTTCTCCTGATCGCAGGATCCTATGCACCTTTTTGTTTGGTGAGCATGCGAGGCCCATGGGGCTGGTCTATCTTATCTGCTGTATGGATATTAGCAATCACCGGGATCATTTTAAAATTTTATTATCAGAATCGGTTTGTAAAACCTTTTGTGATCCTGTATGTTGCAATGGGCTGGCTTTGTATGGTTGCTATAAAAGAAATGTTTGTAAAAATTCCTGAATTTTCTCTTTCGTTTATTTTCATTGGTGGTGTGTTTTACATGGCTGGTGTCATTTTCTATTTATGGGAAAGGCTGCCTTATAGTCATGCTATTTGGCATGTATTCGTCTTAGGTGGCTGTGCGAGCCATTATGTGGCGGTTATTGATTTGGTTTTATGAAACAATTATTGATCGCTTTGATTTTCATCATGCCTTTATTTTCAGCTATCCCAAAGATTGGACAACTGGCACCCGATTTTTTATTGGAAGACCAGGATGGCAAATTGCATTCTCTCGGATATTACGAAGGGAAAAAATTAGTGGTTTACTTTTTCCCTAAGGCATTTACACCGGGCTGAACAAAACAAGCATGTGGATTCCGGGATGAATCTGATAATTACAAAGAATTAGGTATTGTGGTCTTAGGGATCAGTTTTGATTCAAAAAATTCTCTAAAAGCATTTAAAGAGAAATATAGAATCCCTTTTAACTTTTTATCAGATTATGAAAAAAATATTGGAAAAAAGTATGGTGTAAGTCGGTTTTTTTTTGCTTCAAGAAAAACATTTCTTATTGATGAAAACGGGATCCTGATTCACATCATTGATGAAGTAAATTTGAATACGCATCCAATGGATATTATAAAAATATTTGAACAAGCTGAAACAGGAGCAAACTCGTGAATGTATCTATCGAATATTGCAATATGTGAAACTATTTACCACAGGCTTCCAGTTTGGAAGTAGAATTAAAATCAAAATTTGATCATGTAGATATTGAATTGATTTCCAGTGGTGGAGGTGTTTTTGAAATAACATTAGATAATAACCTAATTTTTTCAAAGAAAGCGTTGAAACGATTTCCAGCAGATGGTGAAGTTGAAAAGTTGATTCGGGAAAACTTGAACTAATTTGAAAATAAACCTAAATCATTCTGGTCAAGATCATACTATTGATTTGAATTCCGGAATTGATCTGTCTATCCCAAATAGATTTGATGGAAAAAATCCGATATTTTATGGTGCTACAGCACCATCGGTGAAACCTATCCACTATGGAGAATTTATTGGCGATGTAAATCAGGGAGGAAGTTGTAATGTTAAGATTGCTTCACTGAATATTCATTGCACAGGAACTCACACGGAATGTGTGGGGCATATTGATGATTCAGGCAAAAAAATATCTGATGTTTGTCCAATCGGATTTTTATTTGCCCAATTGATTACTGTTAATCCGGTTCATAAATCAGATACAAATGAATCTTATCATGTTGACTATGAAAATGAATTAGTTATTTCAGTTGAGTCATTCAAAGGCAAGTTAAAAGAAAACATAAATGCACTCGTTATTCGAACAAATCCAAATGATCTGGATAAAGTAAATCGGAATTATGGTGATTATCCGGCTTCTTTTTTAACCCACGATTCCATTGATTATATTTTAGATAGCGGCATAAAACATTTGTTGGTTGATTTGCCATCCATAGACAAAGCTGACGATGGCGGACAACTTGGAAATCATCACAGATTTTTTAAACTAGGCAAAACAATTTCGGAATTACTTTATATCCCTGATTCAG
>CAJWPW010000098.1 GCA_913045415.1 uncultured Fidelibacterota bacterium
CTGGATCCTGCCAGTGTTGAAAATTATCTCAGTGACCAAATTCCCAGCGAATCACTGAGAAATATTTTAGACTTATTAAAAGTCTGTGATGCTGGAAAATATGCTCCCGGCGGAATGGAGAGAGAAGCTACCATTTTAAGGGATATGGCAACTGTGATGAAACAAATTGATCGGAACTTGGGATGAGACACATTTTATTTATCTTGATGTTTTTATCCAATGGATTTGCGGATATCCCCAACGATTTATTAGAACAGGGGAACGATGCCATGATTTACGAAAAATATGAAGATGCAATCCAAACCTATGAATCTATTTTAGAATTAGGGCATGAGCATGCTGATTTATACTATAATTTGGGAAATGCATATTACCGACTTCATTACATTGGGCAAGCTATCTGGGCCTATTCGAATGGATTAAAAATTTCACCCAGGGATACGGATTTTCATCATAATCTTTCTGTAGCAAAAGCGCGACGAATTGATCGCATTGACATGCCGGAACCGTTTTTGCTATTACAAATATATCGGGACATCAAATCAAATTTAACCTTACAGGAATGGATCGTGTTTGGAAGTTTAGTATTGCTATTTCAGGCATTGTGGGTATTTGGGCTCCAGTTTGGGTGGATACGAGGGAATATGAGCCAATCTATTTTAACAGGACTCATTGTGGTGACGTTGGGTATCCACGGAGTCGCTGCGGATAAATATTTTCAGGATAATCGTACAAATACTGGTGTTGTGATTGCTAATGGTGTAGATGCATATTCGGGTCCGTTTTATGGTGAAAACACATTACTATTCCGGATTAATGAAGGCAGCTTTGCAGATATCCATCAAACCCAGAAGGATTGGGTGGAAATTATTCTCATTGATGGGAAAAAAGGGTGGATTCCAACTGAATCGATTCGGGCATTAAAATGAAACCATTCCTTTTTATATTACTCTTCACAGGATGTCTATCAGCGCAAGATTCACTTTTTTGGTTTGATATGAATTCTGTTCGTGACCCGGTACCTAAAACTCCAAAAATTCTGGATAAGATATTTGGAACATCACAATTTGGTTTGTTGGATTCATTAAAAAATATTCGAATTACAACCCAAGAAGGATACCGACTGCAGATTTTCGAATCATCTTCAGTGGAAGAGACAAACCGGACTCTACGAAAATTTGAAAGAAGTTTGAAAGATTCGGTTTACATGGTTTTTGAAGCACCGCTCTATAAACTCAGGTTAGGTAATTTTGCAACAAAAAAAGAAGCGGAAAAACAAAAGAAAAATCTGAATAAAAAAGGATATAAGAATATTTGGATTGTCCGTAGCAGGATTGAGCAAAGCAGTAAAAATTCAGAATAAATTATAATTTAATTTTTATTTAAAATAACTGTTCTTACTGAATCAAGTTCTAACAAAGCAATTCACTAATTGATATTTTAATCCAGTTGCCCTTTCTGCATTTTGTGATTATTTAAAAATTCGCCTTTTATCTCCTTTGGAGCCATTTGCCAAGTTCTGTAATTTTCAAGTCTAAAACTTAGGATAATCATGTCAGGACATAGTAAGTGGGCCAACATCAAGCACCGAAAAGGTGCTCAAGACGCCAAGCGCGGAAAAATATTCACTAAGATCATTAAAGAAATCACTGTGGCAGCTCGATTGGGAGGCGGTGATGTTGATGCAAATCCACGGTTGCGAAAAGCAGTCTCAAACGGAAAATCCAATAATCTTCCTATCGATAATATAACACGTGCAATAAAAAAAGGGACAGGTGAACTGGAAGGTGTTTCATATGAAGAAGTGACTTACGAAGGGTATGGCCCCGGTGGTATGGCCATCATGATGGATATTATTACAGATAACAAGAACCGAACTGTGGCAGAAATTCGACACTTACTTTCAAAATATGGAGGGAATTTGGGTGAGAATGGGAGTGTTGCATGGGTTTTCGATAAAAAAGGTCAAATTATTATCAATAGTCATTCCGGGGACGAGGATGTGATTTTAGAAGCAGCTCTCGAAGCAGGTGCTGATGATTTTGAAGCTGATGATGATATTTTTACAATCACAACAGATCCAGTATCTCTTATGGATGTGAGAGATGCGTTAGAAAATTCTGGATACGAGATTAGATCAGCGGAGATAGAAATGGTGCCGAAAACACTGCAAAAATTAGAAGGGAAAGAAGCTCAGTCTGCTCTTAAACTCATGGATGCTTTAGAAGATAATGACGACATCAGTAAACTCTTTTCCAATTTTGATGTGGATGAAGAAACGCTTCTCCAGGATTGATTCATGCGTGTTTTAGGTGTGGATCCGGGGTTGGGCATTACAGGATTTAGTATTATGGATACAAAACGGAATCAAACACATCTTTCCGCCTATGGCACAATAAAGCCCAAGCCCAAAGATAGTTTACCAAAAAGATTAAATTATTTATTTGAAGAAATGAATAAAATACTGGATCAATTTTCTCCTGATGTGATGGCCATAGAAGATGCATTTTACAGCAAGAATGTTAAATCAGCTATGACCCTAGGACAGGCCCGCGGTTCTTTGATTTTAGCTGCTGCCCAGGCGGATATTCCCGTCCATGAATTTGCACCCAGAAAAGTAAAAATGTCAGTCTGTGGTAATGGTGCTGCATCCAAGGAACAAGTATCCTATATGGTCACCCAAATTTTAAAATTAAAAGAACCCCCGAAACCGCTGGATGTGTCAGATGCCATGGCAGTGGGACTTTGTTATATCAACCAGGCTAAATTTGTATGATTGATCAATTAAAAGGAATTGTAGAACAAAAAACACTCACCTATGCAGTGCTATTTGTGAACGGTGTGGGCTATAAATTAACTATGTCCATCAATGGATTGGAATCACTTCCATCAAAAGGAAAAGAAGCCCATATATTGACGTATCTCCATGTTAGGGAAGATATATTAAATTTATTTGGTTTTGCAGATGAAAAAGAACGCAATGTATTTCATTTATTGATTTCAATTAGTGGAATCGGGCCCAAACTGGCATTAACAATACTGTCCGGTATTGATCCATCCAGATTGAAAGACCGTGTTATTGCTGGTGACGTGGTTGCATTGACATCTGTTCCTGGTGTTGGAGCCAAAACGGCCAAACGAATCATTGTAGAACTGAAAGAAAAATTCATGAAAACGAGTGATGATTCACTGGGTTTTGAAGAAGAAGGAGAATCTGTATCACAATTATTTAAAGATGTGGTGAATGCTCTCATTTCATTGGGATATAAACCCAACCATGCAAAAAAAGCATGCACAGATTTGGATAAAAATGGTGAATTATCCGGGGAACTGGAATCTGTCATTAAAAAAGCACTCAAACGACTCATGTCTTAAGCGATTGCCACAAAAGTAACAGGCACGAAGAATATTTATAAATAAATTTTGGATTGAAAGATAATCATGCAGGAGAAAAATACACCGTTATTTGATCGACACATTGAACTGGGTGGGAATATGGTTAGTTTTGGTGGCTATTTGCTTCCAACACATTATTCAGGCATTAACCTGGAACATTTGGGTGTTCGATCAAAGGCGGGATTATTTGATGTGAGCCATATGGGAGAATTCATTATTTCCGGTTCTGATGCTGAATCATTCCTCCAAAAAGTAACTGTGAATGATGTGGCTTCTCTTTCAGTTGGACAAGCGCAATATTCTGCTATGTGTTATGCAAATGGTGGAATGATTGATGATATTCTAGTTTATAAAAAGAAAAATGAATTTATGCTGGTAGTTAATGCGGCTAATAATGAAAAAGATCTAGATTGGCTGAACTCGCATGCTAAGGGAGATATAAGAATTGAAAATATGAGTGATAACATTGGCCTCGTTGCAATACAAGGTCCTAGATCTCGGAACATTCTTCAAACATTGACAGATTCCAACTTAACCAATATCCAATTTTATCATTTTGTAGAAGGTCGTTTGAATGGAAAGAAAGCCATTATTTCTCGGACCGGATATACTGGTGAACTTGGATTTGAAATATATGCAAATTCGGATGATATTGGTGAAATTTGGGATGCTATCATGAAAGCAGGGCAAGATAAAGGATTGGAACCTGCTGGATTGGGTTGTCGGGACACACTTAGAATGGAAATGAAGCTTGCATTGTATGGAAATGATATTGATGATACAACGAATCCCATTGAAGCAGGATTGGGGTGGATCACCAGATTAGGAAAAACTGACTTCATGGGTAAAAAAGCCATACTGGAAGCAAAAGCCAATGTAACACGTCGATTGGTTTGTCTCGAAATGACGGAACGTGCTATACCACGTCAAGGCTGCACCATCTTGATGAATGATGAAAGTGTGGGAATAATTACTAGTGGGACCATGAGTCCATCACTTGAAACTGGGATTGGTATCGGGTATGTAAATAGGCCATTCGATAAATCCGGAACAGAATTACTTGTTGATATTCGGGGTAGAATGAAATCAGCAGTTGTGGTTAAACCGCCATTTTATAAGAATGGATCTTTGATGGATTAAAGTACCACGACTATCCTTGATCGTAGATTCATAAATTTAGGTCACACAATCGTAATGATAAAACAGTTAATCCTCACTATCATTGGTTCCACAGCAAGCGGAAAATCTTCCTTAAGTGTTGAGTTGGCAAAGCGTCTCGACGGAGAGATCATTGGTCTCGATTCCCGGCAAATCTACGAAGGGATGCCCATCGGCACCGCCCAACCCACCGATATTGAGATGGGTGGAATTCTCCATCATTTATTTGGTTTCAGGAATCCAGCTAAACCGATCTCATCTGGTGAATATGCAAAAATGGTGAAAGAGAAGGTTGTTGAGATTCGTGGTTTTGGTAGAACTCCTATTATTTGTGGCGGCGCCGGGCTTTATTACCGTGCATTGAAAACAGGAATCTTTGAAGGTAGTGTTTCGGATTTACCAACCCGTGATCGTTTAGACCAGGCTTACGAAGATGACCCTGTAGCACTCTTGGATTTGCTGAGATCCATTGACCCTGAATATGCAGAAATTGTTCATATAAACAACAAGAAACGACTCATGCGTGCTTTAGAGATCTATGAGACAACAGGGAAGACGCCGACGGAGCATTTTAAAGATCAAAAGAAACATCCGGTTGAAACAATGAATCTTTTTACCATTTTATTGAATTGGGATAGAAAAATAATTATCCAACGGATTGAACAGAGGACTGATGAAATGTTGGAAAATGGATGGGTAGAAGAGGTACAAGAATTATTAATAAAACAATCTGAGTCCAAAAAGATATATCCTGCGTTGAATTCTATTGGGTATCGGCAGATACAGACTTATTTAAACAATCAAATGACTTATGATGAAATGAGAGATGATATTGTCATCCGTACTCGCCAATTCGCACGACGACAGGTCCAATGGTTTAAAAAAGAGAAAATTGATTTAATTGTTGAAATGGATCATCTGAA
>CAJWPW010000099.1 GCA_913045415.1 uncultured Fidelibacterota bacterium
TAATGCTGGATACATTAACAGGAGAATGGATTGGTTGTGCGGATCCGGATTGGGAAGGCACTGCCGCATTTCCTGATTTGAAATAGTTGGTATTAATCTTTTCAAATGTCATCTATACTATAATAGGATTGCATAAGATCTTTTAATGATTTTATCAAGTATCAGAAATAATATTTGAAGGATGTGTGATATGAAGAAATTATTGTTCTTTTATATTTTGTTTTGCGGGCATATAAACGGGAAAAGTCCTAATGCGGTTTTTGCTGAAAATGGCATGGTTGTTTCCACTAGTCGCCAGGCTTCGTTAGTTGGTATCGAAATTTTAAAAAAAGGCGGCAATGCAGTTGATGCAGCTTGTGCAACAGGTTTTGCTCTAGCAGTTACCTCTTCATCAAATGGAAATATTGGCGGAGGCGGATTTATGGTAGTTCGTATGGCTGATGGTACAATTTTCACACTTGATTACCGAGAAATGGCTCCAGCCGCTGCCCATCGTGACATGTTTCTTGACAGCCTTGGTAAGGTTGTGAATGAAATGTCCTTGCGAACAAGAGCCGCCTCCGGCGTGCCGGGTAGTGTGGACGGATTATTGAAAGCGTGGGATGATCATGGATCAGGTAATATATCACGTAGAGAATTAATTGCGCCATCTATCATTTTGGCTGAAAGAGGATTTGAGTTAAGCCATTATGAGGCAAAGCGCTTAAATAATTACAAAGATTTATTTTCCAATAATATGGCTGCTGCTAATATATTTATTCGCAAGGATGGATTGCCATGGAAGAAAGGAGATCGATTAATTCAAAAGGATCTATCGAGAACGTTAAAACACATTGCTAGAGAAGGGCGAAATGGATTTTATATGGGAAAAACAGCTGATCTCATTGTATCAGAAATGAATAGAGGCAATGGCTTAATAACTCATGAAGATTTACTGAACTATGAATCGAAATATCGTGACCCAATGATAGGAACTTTTAATGGACATGATATCATATCCATGGGTTTACCTAGTTCTGGCGGGATTATTCTTATAGAAATGCTTAATATGCTTGAACTCTTTCCACTGGCAGAATTGGGCTGGAATTCATCTGATTATATTCACCTTTTAACAGAAGTTGAACGCAGGGCCTATGCTGATCGGGCTGAACATCTTGGAGATAGCGATTTTTGGAATCCACCATTGAGTATGTTAACAAGTAAAAAATATGCAAAAGATCGTATTCATGATTTTTCCACTGATAAGGTAACGCCCAGCACAACTGTTTTTGCCGGTGATCGAAATACATATGAAAGCCCCGAGACAACCCATTATTCTGTTATTGATAAAGATGGTAATGCAGTAAGCACGACCACTACAATTAACCAAAGTTATGGAGGAGGTCTTTTTGTTTCAGGGGCTGGATTTTTCCTAAATAATGAAATGGATGATTTTTCCGCAAAGCCTGGAACCCCCAACGCTTTCGGGCTAGTTGGAAATGCTGCTAACGCTATTCAACCAAGCAAACGTCCCCTAAGCTCAATGACGCCTACAATTGTATTAAAGAATAAAGAACCATTTATGATAGTTGGCTCACCAGGTGGCTCAAGAATTATAACAGCTGTGTTGCAAACAATTTTAAACGTAACTGCTCACAATATGCACATACAAGAAGCCGTATCAGCAACAAGGATACATTCACAATGGCTGCCTGATGTAATTATGGCTGAATCCCATAGTATAGTTAAAGATGTAGAAATATCACTAATGAATAAAGGCCATAAGATTATTCCTTTTAAGGATATTGGCCAGGTTAATGCAATTCTTGTAAATGAAAATGGGTACTTTGGCGGCGCAGATACTCGAGGAGAAAATACGACAGCTGGTTACTAATCAGTTATTTATAAACCAACTGATCAAAAATTCTAAAGGGCCTAGTTCTCTAAATATAAGAATGTAATACTTACAATTGACGATGTTAGTTTACCGTGTTAATCGATAGATCAATATGGCTGCCCGAGTCGTTGTCTTTGGAAACGATGTCAAATCCAATCCTTCATTTTCCGAGTGTTCTCCAAAACCATCAGGACCCATCCCAGCCAAAGAAGCATCCACATGCGGTGCCACAAAAGAAATATCTGCTGCGCCACGTTTTCCAGGGTCAAGAGGTTCCAATTGACCATACCCAAGATCTATATTTACAGATTCCAATTTATCCAACAGTGCATAATTTGCCTTTGTTGGGGCCATTGGCGGGTAACTGGTTTTGAATTCGATCTTTGCAGTGGTGCCAGGCAAGTTTTGAGACACGATATCCTTCATACGTGCCATGGCTTTGTCCAATTGTTCTGTTGATATAGTCCGGATACCACCATGAACCGTTACAGCTTGCGACACGACATTTGTTTTACCAAAAGTAGTACCACGCGCCGTTACAGGATCATAATCTACATCGGTACCTCCAACGATGGTGCCTGGATTAAATGATAGATATTCCTCTCCAACTAATTCTTCACGAAAAGCATTCAAAATACGAGTTGCTTCAAAAATTGCACCGTAGCCCAATTTTTCTTTAAAAATTTGGGAAGAATGGCCTTGAATGCCTGTGGTCGTCAACATCCAGGAGGAAGAACTGCGCCTGGCTACCGTGCCCGTATTGAGGCCGTGGGCTCCTTCGAAGCCCAATCCGATATTGGCCCACTTCCCTGCTTCGATTAATTCTTTGCGCACAACAGATGGAGGGCCTCCTGTTTTCTCTTCGTCGCCAATAAATACTAGTGTCAGGTTCAGTTTACTCAGGACTCCTGCATTGTCCAGCGCTTTCATGACATAGATCATGGATACATCACCTGCTTTCATATCAGAAACACCTGGCCCATAAGCAGTATCTCCATCCCGGGTAAATTTCTGAAATGGACTGTCCGGTTCAAATACAGTGTCTAAATGACCAATCATAACAATTCCACCCCCTTTTCCGCCACGCATTTCAGCAAAAAGATGACCGGATCGTTTGATCGTTTCGGGGTAAGTCACCCAGTAGGTGTTAAATCCAAGTTCATCCAATTCAGATTTAAATATTTCCCCCACAGCTTTATTACCGGCAATATTAAGTGTTCCACTATTGATATTCACCACTTTTTCAACCAGGCTTATCGCTTCTTCCGTATGCTGATCAACATATTGTTGTATTGTCTTTTCAACTTTATTTAATCCACCTGAAAAAGCCAAGGAAACAAAAAGTAATCCTATTAATGTTATTTTAATATTGGTTTTCATTTTTTACCCTTTTTTACAAAATAATTAGTCATAATGATTTTTTCTGTCCAATTATGAAAAAAATTATTATTCTCAAATTTACTCATTATCTTTACAAAATAATCCCGCTACTCAGCTACAGGTGGGCTAGGCTTGTTCATGGTTTATCTACTTTTTTGATATTCATTAAAGATTGTTAATACTTCTTATAGAACCCATTAAACCTATTTTGGTAAGTACTGCTTTACAAAACATGGAAAAATGTATTAATGTTGGTATCATCGCAGACATACCCATAAGTAATCCAAAATAAATATTCTGCAAGTTTCGAGTAGGATTCTTAACAGCATCATTAACTGTATTAGCATATTGATTAGTTCTTTCAAGTAAATCTGTTTCGTGGTTGTATTGTTCAATCATTTCAATGGGCTGATTCAAAGTTTCAAAAAAACTGACCACCCAACCTGAAACAATAAAAACAAGTATAACCCAAAAAGTGGCTAGAATTGCAATCAGTACATCGATCGAAAGATGAGCAATATATACCCTGTCATCTGTTGTTTTCAGGGCTTTTTGAATTATATAGATGGTTATAAAAAATGAGAGAGAATCAAAAAATGCTCCTAAAATCCCTACTGGAAATTGTATCTTAAAGTAGTAACCGAATGTGTTCCCAAAAACCAGATTTGGAAAAGCTGTAATCATTGCGAACCAATAGAAACTGATATTGAGAATTACAAAAAATACAAATAGATAAATAAAAAAATGTTCAATTTGAGATTTTCTATTCTTATAATTAAATATTAGACGATTTAGGTCTAAACGCCAGATTATTATTGTATCGTTCAGCATTCAGTTGATTTATTACTCATTTTTTTCTGAATTTCCAACAATTTTTCGAAAGTAAAACTTTTTTCATTTCATAATCCATAATATTTACCAATATCTACCCATCATCCAACAAACAAAAAATCACGCTACCGGATGGGGCCTGATGTAATCTGAATATCATCAATGAAAATTAATTCATAGTATAATCATCGGCCATAGGCAGTATTGCAATTGATTTCATTTTTTATTGTCATCATATTCACTTCCCCAACGGGCATTAATGTGTTCCCCGCTGAATTGTAATTGAGCAACGATGCGATCAAATTCAGTTTCAAGTGCGGAAATTTCATTTGACGAAAAAACACCTTTTTCAAGGGCAAAACCCTTTGCATTAAAATGAGATAGAAAATCCAAGCTGTGGCTCACCTTTGAAATATGATAGGACAAATAGATGAGATGTCGCATTGATCTAAATAATCTGCATTTTCACCCTGGACAGGAATTCTCACAGCCGCATCTGTACTAAAATGAACAACCATGCCTACGCGTGGCTCTTGGCTCTCGTTTGCGATGGAAGAATGATAAGTCATCGATGAGTGCACGCTCACTTCACCCATTAATAAAGTGGCATTTATTTTTTTGTGACCTGGATGTACCGCGTTCAAGTGTTTATTTTGTATATTGATATTTTTATCAAAAAAATCCATTCCTCTTACATCCTCCCAAAGATGTGATCCCGGGATAAATCGCACCGGACCAGATTCAGGGGTCACATCAGACAAAGCGATCCACGCGGTAAAAAGTCCATCATGACTCCAAAACGGCCAGTATTGTGCATCACGATGCCAGCCCGCATTTCCGCTCTCGTTCTTACTAAGAGGCTTCCAAACAACCTGCGAATGCCAAACCTGAATCGTGTTCGCATTTGTTATATTGGCCAGGGCCTTTCCAAGATCGGGTTTGGTGATGAGATCCCAAACAGTTTGGTTACATAGGTGCGGTTTATCTATTTTTATAACTAGGGTTGGATCATCTCCAACCTCCCAAAACCGGTTTTCAGGAAACTTGCCGGTCTCATAATTCCCCTGGATAACATCCCATAAGGCATCCCGTGCAGATAACGCTTGCTCATGTGAGAAAATAGACGGTAAAAAACAAAACCCATCCGTATCCAGATTATAATTAAATTTTTTATCTTCTATAGTATTGATGAATTACCTCTTTATTATTATCCGCAGATTTTAATATTTATGAGAGGCATACAAAGTTTTCACCCATTCGGTATCTTCATTTGAAAGCAGATCCCCCAAAGTGGCAGCAATTTCTACTTGGGCTGCATTACGCTGTCCTAAAAGGGCAC
>CAJWPW010000100.1 GCA_913045415.1 uncultured Fidelibacterota bacterium
GATCAGCGCTAAAACTATTCGTCGTTTTCCGTAAAGGAACATGACCTTTCCCATCCCCTGAATAATAGCCCAAACTAGGATTGCTACACCGAACGTGACCAAAACCTGAATTGGGTGATGGAGATAGAGTGAAATATATCCTGGTACAATGATACCACCAGCGGTGACTCCCAAAGTCTCTGAAAGAACCAAACTTAAAATAATCCCCAGGCCAATACTAATCTCAGCCATAATGCCTGTATTTTGAAATTTGTGTTAATATCTCTTGTCCTGCACCAACTTGATTTCCAATGGCATAAATCAAGGTATCATGAGGCAGCCCCACTAACATTTCCACAGTGGATCCAATATCATCATTTAATCCTATTGTTTGAATTTTGGTTGTAGGCGAATGATAGGCAAGCCTGGTGAGTGTTGACTGTAATTTATCTCCTCGAATGATAAAATGATCCGGTTTGATCTCTTTCAAGGTGAGTTCAATCATTTGGCGGGTGCGGACTGGACGATCATCCCTTGAATTAAAGAAGACACAGGTTCCTCCTTCACCGGGATATCGGTCAATGACAAATTTCCAGATCTGAAGTGTAGAGACAGGATCATTGGCTGCCATTCCATTCACAAATTGGATCCGTTTTTTCCCATTATCTAAATTCCATGCAATTAATGCACCCAAATCCGGTTGAACTTTATGCATTCCTGCTAGTGCAATTTTTCTATCAACACCCGCTTTTTTACATACATCCAATGCCACTGCCACATTCGCAGGATGCTCCATATAGGAAAAATTGTCTAATTCTTCTTGTGCAATCGATGTTTCGTCAGATTGAATGAATGCTGTACCATTTTGTTCAGCAACTCTCTGAAGGATGTCCGGCTTTTGATCTTCTCCCGTAATTAGTATTCCATCAACTGGAATCGTATTGCACAAAGAATAAGCCACATCATCTTCCGTGGGACCCATTTCATCTAAATGATCAGGACGAACATTGGTAATAACTCCAATATGGGATTGGACCATCTGATGCTCTGCGATCCATTGATATTGTGGTTGGACTGCCATACACTCCATAACGACAGCATCCGGTTTTTCACCGGCGAAATAACTTAATAGACGAGTTTGCTCTCCAATAGATGGTAGCCTTAAACGATGAATAATCCTGTCTTTCCCTTCGGAATCAATCACACGTGGTGCAGTGCCGGTTGTTTTGGCAAAAGTGCGAATTCCGGCTTCCCGAAGTCCCGCAGCTATGAGACGTGTTACACTTGATTTTCCCCGTGTTCCATTCACATGGATGCGGAGTGAAATTGCAGCCAAGGACCGCATATGAAATTGATATTCAAGAATACCGGCAATACATAATGCCAGTGCCAGTGACCCCAGTACTATTAGAGGTGTGATAGACATAATTATACAGAAATTTTTATCTGGCTTAGGAGTTTGTGTATCCTAATACTATCCTGATTAATGCAACCATATCCATTACGTTCACCAATCCATCGCTATTGATATCACCAAAGAATGGATTAACATGATCTTCATAGCCCAGATTGTAATCCACCAATAATAGAATGTCATAAATATCAACTTTTTCATCGTAATTCAAGTCACCCCTCAGACGAATATTACTGCCTCGGGTTGTAAATAGCAGTGATGAACCATCACTCAATTCCATGGCAGCAGGATGATATGAATTATTAAATGTGTATTGAAGTCCCATTGTCATGGTGTGGTCTTCTGTACCTATGGTGCAATAATTTCCATGATTCGTCGACCCGGATGTGTATGATGTATTATTAAAATCCATGTATTGCATCATGAATTCTCCGTCACCGGTGGGTGTTGTATAATAATCAGGATCCAGTAGAATAAGCTGAAAAGTTTCTGTCGAATTATTTTGATAGGTTCTCACTCTGGACCATTGAATATAAAATCTTTTTTCTTCCTCATCGTACCAAGTATAAACCCTGCCCTGGCTAGAGACAATTAAATCATCCCAGAAAACAGCAATCATTTTTGATGGACCACCGGCCCCAGGAATTTGATAATTTCGAAAAGACTGAAGGGTTGATTCACCCATGGCTGCCCATCCATTGGAACAAATACTGACCTGATCGTATTCTTGACCATAAAACTTAAAGGTAAATGGTAAATCTACGGTTTCAACATCATCATTGTTGTTTCCGCTATCATTTAAGGATGACAGGTGACTTCCAATGCCACCATACCTATTATCAATTTCAACCCAGTTATATGTAGGTGCCAATGTATAGCCTATGTCACCACTATCATAAATGTAATAGCCATGAGCATCCGGACCAACTGGGTCATTGATGGTTGGTTCACCTATTTGAACATCAACAATTGAATTGGATTCATACCCTTGAGCAGTTTCTACATTTAAAATAAAATGAACAATGGCACCTGGAAGAGTTTCCTCCGATACGAAAACTTCAAAATAATCACTCCCATTCATAGATGAACCGTCACTCATGACTGAAGACCAAGTACCTGTATTATCTATTATTTCAATGAAAGGTGATGCACAAGTGATTGTTCCGGTCACCGCAGAAGCATTCACGGTCCCTGAATTATTCAGTTCAATTTTAAAATGGGAAGATTCTCCAGGTGTTAAAATATCGCTGGATGATCCAATGACATCCACACTAGTTGCAAACAGATTATTCCCAGATACACTCACGTTTAACATACCTGAAGAAGTTGAACCGCCATTATTGTTAAAATAAATAATTAGATCAAGATTTGCACCCTCTGGTAATCCTTCTGCTAGTGTAATAACATAAGGTATCGGTGCACCTACAGTATTTCCGGAAGGTATTGCACCATAGTTTACCGTGGCCGATTGAATTGTAACATATCCACTTTCACTGGCAATGACACCATAAACATTTTCAGCATCTTCACTACCAAAATTGGTTGCACTAATAGAAATCTCCAATGTTTCTCCACCATTAGCAGTACCATTCCCATCTCCGACGGATTCACCAAAATTATCATCATCGATTGTAAGTGTTGATTCTGAAACATTCACAGATACACCTGGATCGTATATCTGGAATGAACTTTGGTAAGGATAATGATTTTTCTTTGTAACTGTTACCAATGCAACACCAGTTTGTGATGATGGAATAGGTAGACGAATAAAACCATTAGCATTGGTATATCCTGATTCAAAGATCTCATCATCCATTAGAATTGTTACCCAGGCTTCTTCCAATGCACCTGATGCTTTTGCTACAGTAATATCTATATAATTAGTTCCTTTTGACAGTGCATATGGATGATCCACTGTTATTTGCTCAGGATATGAGCTCCACATGGACAATGATGATTCACCCATGAGACTATTCCAATGTGAAAAAATATGGCAGTAATTGCTCGGATTAGTTGGATAACTTTTATAAAGCATCATTTTCCCATACATGAGAGCCGCACCGGCAGATTCAATACCTTCAACCAATGCGCCATAATAAAATCCCATATCAACTATATTATTGAACATCGTATGTGTCCCTAAGGTCGCTGTTCCAATACAAGCTACAGATCCCTTTGGATTTGAAGCCGTACCGGCACGAATAAAGGATTCACTGAGTGCCTCTCCACTCCCAAACGACCCAGTACCACACGTAATAACAGTTGCAACAGGGAGCATGAATCCATTACTTGTATTATTCACATTACTAGAAGAAAACCCACTTACACCCCAATATCCTCTGTAATTGAAAAAGGAGACACCTGCAGTGATTCCAGCCTGCATTTGGCTTGCCCAGGGAGAATTATAAACTGTATTCACTTCTTCAAATCCAGCAATATCTAGTAATTCATGAATATGTTCATTGGTAATTATACAAGAAATTCCAGATGATGATGGGTCACCAACAAGACAAGCTCTCTGAAACCAGTTTTCACCCAAATAGGGACTGGATTCATAATTCAATGTTTTACCTATGATGGTTTGCAAATCGGAGCTGGTATCAAATGAAAGGCGTCCTAGAAATAGGTCAGGAAATTCATCGTTCCCTTCCAAGGTTGAATAAGGATGATCCCCATCACCGTTATAACTACTCCAGGAATCTGTCCATGTGGGAATATCATAGGATCCTTCTGCATCACCAATAATGGTCACATGAACCGGTGGATTATCCCAGGTTTCATAGGCATCATCAATGTAATTCTTCAAGTTATTCCTATTGTTCACCACATTGGACGAATTAACATAATTTACTTCGTAGCCAACCCGATGTTTCCAATCCATTAATTCTTCAACGTAATTCATCATGCTTGTTGTGAGATTACTGGGAAGAACGTAAAGAATGGCAGGTTGCTGGTATTCTATTTCATCTCGGCTCAATGATGCATAATTCACTACCAGGGATTCATACAAAGGTTCAAATGCACGGGATCGTTTGGCAGGGATAAATGGCATCTCAACGACACCGTCTTCCACCAATTCTACTTCGACACTTTGGATAACTGTTAATTCTTGGGTAACCGGATTGTATTGAAAGGGAGTGACTGATACCTGAACCATGGTTAAACCGCGCAGTACAATGGGATCGGAGACAGTTGCAATAGTTTCCGGATAAAGAGCATTCCGTACATAGGAATCACCTTTTACAAGTTTTCCTGTAAGGTTAGCGTCCCAACTCTCAAAGGGTAGAATATCAACATTTGGGATTATTTCTTTTTCCTGGACATTCACAACCACAGAAAAAGATTTACCGGGTTCTACAGCATAATAGGTTGATACAGTGGGCAAATATGGGTCACCAGGGTCACTCATGGAACCGGCATTTTCCATATTCAGTTTAACATAACTTTTTCCATCCTGATCAATTTGCTGTAATTCGAATTCGGATATCTCATACTGAATTTTCATAGAAGAATTCAATGAGACTGCTTGAAATCCATCAAAGGCTACAGGATTTGGAGTCTCTGCAGCCACCACGAAAGATACCGCCGCAATGAAACCAAATTGAATATGTAATTTTGTCATAAGAGTCTCTATTGTATGATTAATAAATGAAAGAATTCGGGGTAATAAAAACTACCTATATAAACACCTATTCCAGCTACCGCTAAAAAAGGCGCCATAGGCATAGCCCGATTCTTATCAAAATCTTCTACTAATGAAACGACTATCCATGCTAGTAAACTCAAAACAGATGCAGAAAACAATGTTAAAGCCATTCTCATTGGACCTAACCATGCACCGAGTACTATCCCAAGCTGAATATCGCCAAGTCCCATACCTTGCCGTTTTGTAATAATCCATAGAATTCCCATAATAATTAAGGGAATTATAGCACCAACAAAAACACCCCACAAAGCAGACACTAAAAATACAGTAT
>CAJWPW010000101.1 GCA_913045415.1 uncultured Fidelibacterota bacterium
ATGAATAAACTCGACCTATATCTATTGCGGCAATTCTGGATAATCCTGGGAATATCTGTTCTCGGTTTTGTTTCTATTTTTGTAATTGTTGATCTTATTGAAAATTTAGACCGATTCATGGATAATAAAGTTCCGTCACCAATTGTAATTCAATACTATCTCTATACTTTACCCTGGTTTGTGAGCATTGGGCTCCCTATGTCCATGCTATTATCAACAGTTTTCAGTTTAGGGTCAATGGTAAAACGAAACGAGTGGACAGCTATGAAAGCATCCGGGATAAGCCTTTATCGTGCTTCATTTCCATTACTGTTATCAGGAATTATCATGAGTGGAGGATCGTTTGTTTTAGATAATAAATTGGTTGCAATTGGGAATGAAAAACGATTCGAGATCGACCGAGATTATGTAAAGCGAAAATCACGGCATAAACTAAAGAACACACTCAAAAATATTTTCCTCCAAAAAAATACATCGACACATATTTCATTATCTAAATATTATATAAAAAAATCAACTGGACATGATCTAACCATAGTAGACCTGGGCCATTCAAATATCCGAAAAAGGATTGATGCAAAAAAAATAGAGTGGAATCCAGTTACATCCAGTTGGGTATTAACAGGGTATTCGATTCGTGAATTTAATGAGCATGGAGTTGAAACAGGGGTTACCTTGGGAAAATCAGATACGCTAATCACACTTGGTTTTTTACCAGAAGAGATCCAGCAACAAGCCCGAAAACCAGATGAATTAGATTATTTCAAGCTTACGGAACGAATTAAGGAATTAAAAGAAAATGGCGTCGATACCCTTCGATGGGAAGTTACACGATATTTAAAAATTTCTTTCGCCTTTACTAATTTGATAGTTGTTTTGTTTGGAATTCCATTGGTGGTATTAAAGGAGAAAAATAGTTTATCGTTTGGTGCTGGCGCCAGTGTTTTTGTTATTTTTGGATATTACGCCTTTATCAAGTTTGGCCAGTCGCTGGGATTTAATGGAATTGTGGAACCTTTATTATCAGCTTGGTTAGGAAATATTTTATTTCTAGGCGGTGGGATAATATTAATGTGGCGAGCCAAAACGTAATCCGTTTTTAAAATGATTTTACTCTTTTAGAGCTGGTGAAGGACCTTCCTTTTCCGCTTTTTTTACTGGTTTTCCAACCCATGTAAATCCAAAGGAGAAATTGAATCCTTTCATTGTATGCAGCCACATGCCATTTCGAAAAGAAAAACCCAAGTCAAAGATAACAGGACCTTTTTTTACACCAAAACCCATGGCTAATTCTTTCATTTCTCCACCAGCCCAGGAATAACCGATTCTCATTGGGATTGTTTGAATCCGATTCCACTCAACCGCCATAGCCCATTTCCATTGTTGTCGCGCATAATATTTATTTTCAAATCCAGCCACCAGATCCGTGGCAAATAAGAAATTATCCACTCTTTTCGATGCACCCAGTCTGAAAGTTGCCGGATACCGAGTGACAAATTCAGGCCGTTTACCATTCGCTAAGGTATCCACGAAAAAAACGGTCTCATTAGTGAATAAGGAGTCATTCCCAAGCTTGTCCATACGAATTGTATCAATGTTGAATGTGTATAAAATGGATTCATTTAGATCCAGTGTATCATCCCCAAAGGTAAATGGATAAAATGAGTCCGTAAGTGGATTAATACTGGAAGGCTCCTTACCACCACCACTTTGATTCCATTTGATCGAACCTACCATATTGATAAATGACGCACCGAATTGCCACCCATTATATGGTCGAGAAACCACCCCAATATCAAGTCCAAATCCGGCACCGCCCACACCCTGCCGGATGATATATTTTCCTGAACCATAAATACCCAGATCATCTGTTATCAAGCTCGCTGAAGAAGAATCTTCATCAATCCCAAGATAAAATAATCCTTGCAGATATTTGGCCGTAACTCCCCAGGACATGGATTTAAAGGGAATTCCAAATGAAAATCCGTATTCGTTCAATCCCAAAATCTCATAATTGAATTCAAGATCCAAGTTCGGTTTTTGGCCGTTGCCATAAAAAATGAGCTCCAATAATCCCATAGGTAATTTATAATTCTGTAAAATTATATTATTGGATGTAAAAGCCATATTACCTTTAGAAATGTTCATAAAAGGAATTGGCATATGTGTGTCCACAAAAAACGCCATTCCGTCAGACGCTTCTAATTGATCGAAGAGTGCATCTTTTTCAGCAGTATTCAAAGTATCACCGCTATATTGTGCAATATTTTCGATAGAGAAAAAATTCCCTAGCACACCTAAATCCAATTGAAACACTTGAATCATAAATGGATTATTTTGTTGAAGTCCTATTATACCAGGATTAAAACCAACACAGAAAATTCCATCGGCAATGGTTGTATAAGCACCCGCCATTCCTACCATTCGTGGATCACGTTTGGTTTGGGCCTGAACAAAGATTCCAACCATACAAAATATGAGAATAATTCGCTTCATCGATTACCCATCATACTCAATTTTTGTTTTGGACGATTCATACGATTCGATCTTGATGGAGACCTGATCTTGATATAATGTCCGTTGATATCACAAGCCTTCCCATTTGAAGACACGATTTTCAATCTTAATGAATCAGTTTCTGATAACCCACTGGTAGCCAAATCCCATGAATATGAACCAAGATTATCTAATCCTGATTCAATTTCTGTCCAATTATCTGTCAGAACACAATTGGCTGCCTTATAGGTCGTTGAATCTCCATGTGTGGAATAATATAAATCCACTTTTTCAGAACTCGATCCACCTACACTCCAGAGAATTTCATAAGTTGAATTGGCATATAATGTTTGTCCTCCATTGGGGTAAGTAATAATTAATTCAGGGTTTACTTCACCAAATGCACCGGAACTGCTTAACCGAAAAGTGATAAAGGAGCTAATCTCCATATAATCTTCAATCGATAAGAAGACGCCCACGGAATCTGTCCCAGGTAAATGAAATCTTGGCATGGTATAGTGGCTGCCATAATCTGTGAGTAAAAAAATCTGAGACGAATCGATAGTACTAGAATAAACCCCG
Organism: uncultured Fidelibacterota bacterium; assembly: GCA_913045415.1. The sequence continues at coordinate 3,079 of CAJWPW010000101.1, forward strand.
GTCCCTGGTACTGCCACCATACCTTCAGGGTACCCAGTTGAATCATCGGCACCATAAAGAGATTCCGGGTTTGGTAATGAAAATTTGAAAAGGGTATCCACGTAAGAAATAATTGTATCCGTACCGGATCCATTATATTTCACTAAATAGGGTAAATCATCAAAACATTCAGAAAAATCTGTCATAACATTATAGATATAAACCAAACCACTATCCGGTGAAATATCACTGCATTTCCTGAGAATATATAAACTGTCCGTAGCATTTAAAATTCCCCGTACTGCGAGAGAATCTCGGAAAATGGCTAATTGGGTTGCCGTCGTGTCGGTTGGAAATAATGAATCATTACTCATTAATACAGAAATTTCAGCCCCAAATGGCAAGGCGTTTGTAATGGTGGATACCAATTCTGTTTCAAGCAAACTATTCCGAATTTTATAGCGTGTATCGTGTTCAAATGTTTCAATTTCTGTGGCGATTCCTCCCATAAAGGTCATGGGCTCCAATTGAAGGACAAATGGAATAGTCACACGAAATCCACCTGCAATAGCTTTATTAGCTTCAATGGATCCACGACCATCTACCTTCACCTCAGGTGTAATAATCAGACTTACGGGATTGGATGCAAGTAAATCTATGATAGTAGAGCAAGTGTCGCAGGGTGCATTTGTAACAGAATATGATGGTAAACTATCATCAACCGATTCATAAATTGTAATAGTTGTTCCCAGCTTGCTCAAACCAATGATGGTCATGGCAGTATCCGAATTTGAATCCGTTAATGGAAACCCAACTGTATCAATTATCACCGGTACATAAGTAAGCTCACCAAGGGAGTTATAGCCTTTGAATTCCATGACCATTTGAATAGGTAATCTGATCTGATTCTTAAAAATAATCTCAAAAACTGCTTCAGTGGGAATGGCACCTGTAAAACCTGCCGGGAATTCCTGTTCAGTGGGTTCCGCAGGCATTTCCATGTAAAGGTTTGCAGCAATGGACGAGAATGATAACTGCTCCAACTTCATATTCATGGTGAATTCACCCAAGGGTGAACCGTCTAATGGAATGGATGCTTTTTGCTCTGGGATTGTAATATCAAGCACAAGGTCAAAACTTGTAAATGCACTGTCCGGCCAGCCATCATTATTATTATCTCCGTCTGTACTTTGTAATGTATATCCACGCAAATCAAATGTTTTATTGATCTCAATCCCGTTTTTTAAAACAGTATCAATTTTTACGGAGTCACCATCAGGGGTGGGTGAGAAATTCTGGAAATTCAATAAGAAATTCATATCGAATGGAAAAGAGCTAGCCAAATCACGAATGATCAATTTATTCTCGTTATAAGCTGCGCCCTCCTTTTTAAGCACATTTCTATAAATTTCCATTTTGCTTATACCAGACTCAGACATATCCATTTCAGGTAATTCCATTGGTGGCATTTCAATGCCGTCTGACATGGAATAATTATTTGTTGTTACATCAATACTATCAATTCCTGCCATTTTAAAAGTGATATTGAAATCGACATACAATGACCCGGGAGGAATTGTTACATAATCAGTCGACGCAGAACTCAAAGACATATTAGTTGCCATTTTTAAGAAACTTGTCAACCCCTTGCCAGATAAATCTGTTGTGTCTGCATAGGTGACACCTTGAGAGATTGATGGAATCTGATTATGGTTTGCCAATGTATCAGAAAGAGGTTCAGAAGATCCAGCAACCATCCTGGAATAAACACCAACTAAATCAGTCGGAATACCATTATTTTTAAAAAGAGTCCGATATACACTGTTGGTAGCATGGCTAGCAATAATAAGCGTATCTACACTTGCAATGATGGGAGGATCATCGGGGAGTGGAATTGAAGATAATCCGAGATCAATTGTTGTATCTAATGCACTGCTCAACAAATCCATTGCACCATTAAAAGCCGCCACAATTAAAGAATCATAATGGTTTGCTTCCAATACATGGGAAACTGTATCAGGGAATGCAAAAGGGGTATAAGCTGCGATCCAAATGGTTGTATCTACGAAAACAGAATCCCCTGTAAATGGATCTTCATATACAAAAATGGATGTATCAATAGTCCAATCAGTAGTATCAGGATAAACCATTTGCCCGTAAGCGACAACGTCAATCCGCTGACTAATTGTAATCTCTGGAAGGTCTATTTCCATGTTAATTCCAGAAATTTCTCCTGATGAAATTGCTTGATCAAGCCCTAGTGGCACAGAAGGAAGATCGGGAAGTTCTGTGGCAGGCATTT
>CAJWPW010000102.1 GCA_913045415.1 uncultured Fidelibacterota bacterium
CGGAATCATGGAATTTTAACCTCACATGTTAATCATGAAAAAAACACGCCAAGCCTTTTTTATACTCATCTTGTCCGGATTATGCGGCCAAATAGAGGAAGAAAAGAAACCAAAAACTTTTTTATTTGGGCTAATCAAATTTGATACCGAATCCGCTTATGAAGACGGTGCCTGGTTCGATAAGTGGTTTCACGCAAGAGAATTTGCCGCACCGGTTAATCTGATCCCGGTTGAAATACATTATGGGATTGGATTTAATGGTGAAACAGCCGGTAGTGCGTCAAATCTGGGTGAAAATTCCGCCAAAGACGATCCGGGTAAGATCAAATACGATGAAACGGTGGATCCTGAACAATACATCATTCAAGAGTTTTCCAATTTGTGGGGGTCATCCATGGAAGTGGATGTGGGCTTGATCAATATTCCCCATTACCTCGTAGGCTCAAGTTGGATGAATGTTATGACAGGGCTCACCTACCGTACCAGCAAAACTTTATCTGGTGCGGTAGTGCCGTACAAAGAATGGAGCGAAACAAATGATAATTGGGGCGATACAGTTCATTTTTCTCCCAAGATAGATGAATACATGCTCACGACCCATTTCCAATATCAGCCTTTCAATAACTGGTTTATTAACTTTCGGTATTCCTATGGATTGGCATCTGCTCTTTTTTATACTCCAGACCATGAACAGTGGGACGAAACATTAACGGGTTCCGGAACATCAGCAGCGTATGGGGCCGGTATTCGATTTATTTTGGATCCTGGTAAAGAGAGCAGATTTACGGTTGGGTTGGATTTCCGATATTCTTATACCAAGATCCACACCATTTGGGATCCCGATGATAAAACCCCTATCAACCGATTTGATCTTTCAAATTATGGATTGTACTTAACACTATCGGCATTTTACGGTGGTAATAAAACCATTGGAGATAAAGCAAAAAAACTCTACTACCGAAAGGATTATGTCCATGCAAGAAACAATTTCATGCAATTTTTATCGGACTACCCGACCCATGCGAACCGTCACCGCGCAGAGGAATATATAGCTGACTGTGAATATAAAATACCCTATGTTATTATGGATGAAGGAGTCATGCTGGATAAAAAGAATAAAACACAAAAAGCATTAGATAAATATATGTATGCAAAATCTCTTGTAAAAAATGATACATTAATAATGAAGACCCTAGATCGAAGGATCGATCAAATTGCTTTATTATGGATGTTAGCAGCGGAAAATATGCTAAAAGAATTCAAATATGATGAAGCCTATAATCTTGTTAAACATGTAGCAGAATTTTCAATCCACGGTAAAAAAGAACTTCGGCGATTTAAGTCTTGGGTTGTATTGGGCGAAGGGAAAAAATATCAAAATGCAGGATTTATTGGAAAGGCTATGGGAAAATATGCAAATGCATTGGAGATGAATCCTGACCTTATTTATGAAGTGAAATCGCTGCAATATCGCGCGGGGATCCAAATGGCGAAATTGGCTACAGAAGCAGATGAATTTGAAGAGATCCAATTGGCAATCCATTCCTTGGAATTTGCACGGGAGCTTTCCGGGGGTATTGGGAAAAGAAATGAACAGTTATTATTGGATCTTAATCAGAAGTTAAAAACGTTATCAGACTATAACACACGTATCTTGATCGAACAGAAAATGAATTTGGCTCGAAAGGAGCAAGGCATTGCCCGGTCAGAAAAACTCAAGGTTGGATTAACGATCCCACAGGTACAGGCATTATTGGGAGAACCTCATGAAAAGATCATCGGTAGTAATGGCACAAATCCTGAAGAACAATTATGGATCTATTTTGTTAATCAGAAATCTCTTCAGCTTTCTTTCCATTATTATCAACTTTTTAAGATTGAAAAATTATAACTTGTAAAACAAAATTCTGTTCTATTGAAAGAAATAAAATCCCGGTATTTTTCAGGCTGTGAAATTTATAATTAAAATACTTTTTCATCTGTTTCTCATATCGTTTGTTTTTGCTCAAACAGACCAACGAGATTATGATAATGAGTTGCGATACCAGAATAAAGCGATCAATGGTTTAAAAAATGAGATCGAGCAGTTACGTTCTAAAATCAAAAAGGCTGAATCAAAGGAAAGATCCGCTTCTTATCGAATCACATCCTTGGATCAGGAGATAGCCCTCACATCCAGATTAATTCAATCCTTGAAAAAAGAAGAGGAAAAAACACGTAATCGCATTATGCAACTAAAGGAAGATCTTCTGAGAAATGAGAATGAGTTGGAAATACTCCGTGTTCGGTATGAACAGCGAGTGGTGAATTCCTATTTAAAAGGCAGGCTCACTCATCTTGAAAAAGTGTTTTCATCTACTACGTGGCGACAAGCTATGTATCGAACACATTATTTGAAAATTATCTCTGATATTGAAAAGAAGTTGACAAAACAAATTGAAAAACTTCTCATTGAGATAAGTCAACAAAAATTAGAATTAGAAGCTTCTTTGCGGGAAAACCTGATCTTGAAAAGAGATAAAGAAAAACAGATGAGTTCCTATCGCAATATGAGGATTAACCGAGAAAAAGAATTGAATAGAATTCGCACAGATAAGAAAGCACTTTCTAATTATGTGGGAGAAAAAGAAACCGGCATTAACCAGCTAGAAAACATTATTAAACAAGTATTAGAAGATAAAGCCCGGTTTGATAGGGAAGAGCGAATCCGTCAACAGCAAGCTGCGCTTAAAACCAAATCATTTAGCGCCTTAAAAGGAAGATTACCTTGGCCAGCAAATGGAAGAATCATTGCCAAGTTTGGACGCCAATGGAATCCCAAACTCAAAACAACAACAGAAAATCCCGGGATTGATATTAAAGGCCAGCCCGGGTCTGCAATCCGATCTATTATGGGAGGTGTTGTAACCACTATCACCTATATTCGCGGTTACGGCACAACCATTATTATTGACCACGGTGGTGGGTTTTATACCGTTTACAGCCATGTTACCAATATTCAAACCAATGTGGACGGTGAGGTCCGCAATGGGGATGTGATTGCTTATATGGGAGATTCCGGCTCTATTAATGGATCAAAACTTCATTTTGAGATTTGGGGTAAAGGGCAAAAGCTGGATCCGGAAAAATGGCTTACCAAGAAATAATGACCCTTGATATTTTGTCTGCTCAAGCTAGGGTTTGGGAGCGATTATCTCAAATTAGGATATCAAAGCAAGTTGGAGGTGCCTATTTATTTTCAGGACCGGCGGGATGTGGAAAAGAAAGTCTGGCAATCCGATTTGCTCAATTGCTGAACTGTGAAACTTCTTCAGAAAAGCCCTGTGATACCTGTCCTTCCTGCCAACGATTCCGTCAGTTACAGCATGAAAAACTGAAACTCATTTTTCCACTTCCAGCCGTGAAAAAGAAAAAAGATGACAGGTCTGGTACATCTTCTACAATAGGTAAAGGGGATATGGAATTGGTCACGGAAGCCATTGCAAAAAAAGCAGAAGATCATTTTCATAAAATTAAAATTCCTAAATCCAACCGAATTTTAATTCAATCTATTCGAGAATTGCGGAAAACCTTGTATTTTAAAAGTGAACCAAGCGGACGAAAAATTGTTCTCATCTTTGATGCTCATTTATTATCTGTGGGAATGGGTGAAGCTGCTAATGCACTTTTAAAGATCCTAGAAGAGCCGCCGGAGAATACAACATTGATTCTGGTAACTGACCATGTTGAATTATTGCTCCCTACAATCTTATCAAGATGTCAGCGTGTTGGAATCCCTAGGTTGAATGACATATTTATTCGGGATTGGCTCCAAATGAAAATGGTAAAAGATTCGGAAATCCAATTACTGACTGGATTAAGTCAAGGCAATATTCATCAAGCCCGGTTCCTTATTTCTCAACCTATTGGTGATCTTTTGAAATTGGTGAATGGACTAGTAAAAATGATCTCAAATGATAACCCGGATCATTGGCGAAAATTCACCCAAACTTATTCAAGATTAGCTCACCAGGATTCTGCCACACTTTCATTCCATTTTATGATGCTGAAAATCTGGTTTCGATCGGCAAATCGTTTGGCAAGACGTGTTGATGATATTTTGCATGAAACATCATTTAAACCGGGGATGGAACGATTGATTTCAACAAATCCGAATGCAGATTTTTCAGCTATTACTTTTGAGTTGGAAGATGCCACCTTGTCCATTCCAATGAACCTATACATGCCACTAATTTTGACAAACCTTTTATTGCGAATTCAGAAACATTTGAACCCATGAGCAACACATTTTATATAACAACTCCCATTTATTATGTGAATGACAAGCCTCATATCGGTCATGCCTATACGACCATTTTAGCCGATGTTTTAGCTAGATACCACCGAAATACAGAAAAGAAGACTTTCTTCCTAACTGGCTTAGATGAACATGGACAAAAGGTCCAACAAGCGGCTGAAGAACGTGGTGTTGAAGCGCAGCAACATTGCGATGAAATGGCTCCACGATTTACAAAGCTATGGGAGCAGCTCCACATTTCCCACGATGATTTTATTCGCACCACCGAAGAGAGACATAAAAAAGTGGTTCGAGATATTCTTCAGCAGGTTATGGATAAGGGAGATATTTATGAAGCGGAATATGAAGGATTATATTCTGTTTCGGAAGAGCGATTCATTACAGAAAAAGAAGCAGAGAGTGGAGAATTCCGGGATATCAAACAATTAAAAGAGAAAAATTATTTTTTCAAAATGAGCAAATACCAGCAAGCACTTATTGATCACATAAAATCCAATCCAAAATTCATTCAACCGGATCATCGGAAAAATGAAATACTTGGATTTTTACGTCAACCTCTGAATGACCTTTGTATTTCCCGTCCTAAATCTCGCTTGAACTGGGGAATCGAACTTCCATTTGATTCAGATTATGTAACCTATGTCTGGTTCGATGCGCTCATTAATTATATCACAGCACCCGGGTTTGGTAGAGATGAAGAATCTTTCAATAAGTGGTGGCCTGCATCTTATCATTTGATTGGTAAAGACATTTTAACTACCCACGCAGTTTATTGGCCCACAATGCTCATGTCTGCGGGAATTGAATTACCGAAGACCATTTTTGCACACGGCTGGTGGCTCATGGGTGAATCTAAAATGAGTAAGTCCCTCGGAAATGTGATCAATCCCATGGATCTGATTGATGATTATGGTGTAGATCCGGTTCGTTATTATCTCATGCGAGAAATGGTCTTGGGGCAGGATTCCAGTTTTACCATGGAATCATTTATCCAGCGTTACAACAGCGATTTAGCCAATGATTTTGGGAATCTCTTAAGCCGTGTATCCACTCTCATGAA
>CAJWPW010000103.1 GCA_913045415.1 uncultured Fidelibacterota bacterium
ATTTATTCCCACGGAAATAAACCATGAAATCAATGCTAGATTCTCCAAATCCTTTAAACTTAATTGAAGGCGTCGATTTTTTATTCATTTCATCCATTTTTTGATGAAGATCATTGGCTACTTCCATCACCACGCGCTCAACCACATCCAAATCAGAATCATATCCAACTCCCACAGGGATCTTCACAGAAAAGCTGGATTCACCACTGTCATAATTCTTGATGATAGCTTTGGACAATTTCGTATTCGGAATATGAATTATATTGTTTGTCCGCTCAAGCATTTTTGTATTTCGCCAGGTAATATTTTGTATGTATCCCATTTCACCAGAATCCAAACTAACAAAATCGCCCGGTTGTACTTTTTTACTCAATAAAATATGGAGGCCAGCAAATACATCAGTAAGTGTATCCTTGAGTGCAAGAGAAACCGCTAGGCCACCAATGCCCAAAGCAGTAAGCATCGGCGCGATAGAAATCTCTAAAGCATCCAAAATAACGAGAAGACCAATACTATAGACCGTGATCCACACAAAATTGGTAAACATAATCGTTGACGGGAATCCACCTCCTTGCTTCTTTGACCAGAGATCAAGTAAACCGACAATCAATTTTGCAGCTGCATGTGTGATAGATGCCATCAAGATAATGATCAGGAAGTTGGAAACATACAGTCCAAAAGGTTCAGCAATTTCAACATCACGGAGTGCCAGTGATAATGCAGCCCAGAAAAACCAGAGAACAATCTGTGATTCAACTGCATGCAGGATTATGTCGTCCCCTTCCCATTCAGACGTTAATGCTGCTTTTTTAAGGCGAGTATAGACAACCTGTTTAAATATCATTCCCAACACTATACCTATAAAAACGATGATAGCAGGTATAAACCAGGTATTCATTAGCTGATTCGACTGGATTAATTCAAAAATATCATTCATTTTAATCAAACTTCACAGACACTAGCTGTGAAATTCCCTTTTTCTCCTGAGTTACACCATACATGTAGTCGGCAATTTCCATCGTTAGTTTATTATGAGTTACAATGATGAATTGGGTTTCATCACAAAATTTGGAAAGAACCCGAGTGAATTTATGAATATTCACATCATCTAACGGTGCATCTACCTCATCCAAAATACAATACGGGCTTGGTTTAACCTGGTATATTGCAAAAAGAAGTGAAATCGCTGTTAGTGCTTTTTCCCCACTGGATAACAATCGTAAGGATATATTTCGTTTGCCAGGTGGTTGGGCTTCGATTCCAATATCTGCTTCAAGCGGATCAGGATCCCCAACTAATTTTAACGAAGCAGTGCCTCCTTCGAAAAATAATTGAAATAATTTTTCAAAATTTGTCTTAATCATATCAAAAGTCTCCTGGAATCTTTTTCGAGCCACTTTATCAATTTTACGAATAGTTTCTCGAAGATTTTCTTCAGATTCAATTAGATCATCTCTTTGGGTCAACAATATTTCAAGTCGTTCATTTTCTTCATCATGTTCATCCTGAACGGCCATATTCACTGGACCGATATTTTCTAAAGTCCTTTGCACTTTATGGATCTCTATTTCCAACTGTTCTTCAGAATCATCAACGATCAATTCTTTTGGAACATTTTTATTATATCTGTCACGAATTCTTTCTTCAACCAATCGAATCATTTGATATGTTTCAGTTGCATCTAATTGGGCATTTTTCAAATCTTCAAGAATCTGTTCACGATTTTTTTGTTCCGCAGCAATACGAGCCTGAACTTCTTCAATATTTTGGTATGTTTCGCGATAAACAGATTGTTTTAAATCTAAGATGGATCGCTGTTTTTGAATCTCAGCATTCAATATTTGCAATTCTTTTTCACCTTCCGCTATTTCTCTATCCAAATCTATTTTTCTTGCTTGAAGATCTTCAACTTCAGTTTTTATTCGTTCTTGTCGGATATTTAATTCATCTCGAGATTCATCACCAGAAGATTTCTTAAACTTGAGTTGATCCCTCCGAGTCTGCAATTCGATTAAATTAATACGCATATCTTGCACTTTTTGCTGATAATCATCCCGTTCTTTTCTGGCTACCAACATTTTCTCATTGAATTCTTCCACTTTCGATTGAAATGAATCAAGAGATTTCTGTGCTTTATCCATGTTAGGTTGAAGCAATTTCAACGCTTGACTAGATTGTTTCAGTAATGATTTAGTTTCTTCTAATTCCTGCTCCGCAGACTGAATCGCTTCAAAGGTCTGTGTTTGTTGGAATTCACTTCGAATTGATTCCGTCTCTAGCAGAGATAAAACTTGAGCACAACTTTCTACCGCGCGAAGGTTTTCTTTTACTACGGAATGGTTCGATTGAATCTTATCAAAAAGTGTTTTTGATTTACTATTTAATTCTTTTTCTTTATTCAAAAAACTCTGCAGGTCAGTTGAAATGGAATCTAGTTTTTTCTGACGACCCATCAAATTGCCATGCTCAGAAACTTGCCGGCTCTTAAGAATTAAATCACTTCCAGAATAGGCGCCGGAAAGATCGACTAATCCCCACCCTTCAAAATCCTTGGATTGAAGTGACTTTTGTAAATCAGTCACGATTAACAGATTACCTAATAAATAGTGTGCTAAAGGTTCAAATTCTTTACTCGTTTTTACCAAATCAGATGCACGCTTTATTACCAATTTATTTTTTGGAATGTTTTTCAAATCTGTCTTCAGTTTTGTCGCTTCTTTTAATGGGATTATTGTAAAATCACCCGCCTGGTTTTTCCTGGCTTTTTCAAGTGTTAAAATGGCTTCTTTTTTATTTGTAGCTATTAAGCAATGGGATAAATCACCCAATCCAGATTCTAAAGCGTCGCGAAATTCTTCATCTACTTGGAACATATCTGCCACAGTGCCTAAAACACCTGGAAACAATCTCGGATTCTCTAAGACATATCTCGCCCCTTCAGGAAACCCTTCCCTTGACTCTAACAATTCACTGTAAAATTCACGTTGCCCTGTTAAGGATTGAATCTGTGCTGAAACAGCATGCTTTTCTTCTGAAATAGAATCTTGATCACTTTTTAATGATGTAAGTTTAGAATCTGCTTTTTTAAAATTTGTTTTTGCAATTGACAGATTTTTTTCAGCTTCTTTTTTATCTCTTTTTAACTTGGATTGGCTATTCGAATGTGATTTTTCTTCATTTTGTAAATCTGCGATTACCTTCAATAACTTACCAACGGCAATCTCTTTATCCTCGACCAAAGCTTCTGTTCTATCAAATAAGGACCTGTCATTTGCAATTCTACGTTGTAATTCCCATCTTTCATTCTGAGCATCATCTAATTTCTGAACGGTTTTTTGGTATGAAATTTCTACTTTATCAAATGCATTTTTTCCCATTTTATAGGATTCCAATTGTGCATCGATTGATGGGACCAAATCTCTCATTTCTTTGTCAAAATCAAGGCTTAATTGTTTCAAACTTTCAATCTTTGAACCGTTTGTCCCTCGTTCCCTTTCCAGTCGGTCCACAGTTAATAAAGAGCCACGCCCTTGTTCAGTCCAAACAAGGATCTTATTTCTCAATGATTCACGTTTATCATTCATATCAGACATGACTGACTGCATGCTGTTTAATTCAGTTCCCTGTGATTTGTATGCAGTTTGAAATTGTTCAAGTTCTTTTTCGTGTATGGATGATTCGGATGATTTAGATTCTCTCAAATGTTGGAATTCTTCAATTCTTGCCTGAAGTGGCGCTACAATAGATCGATACCTGTGAACCTGGAGAAATGCCAATTCAAGGTCCTTTATTTCAAGTGTTTCGGTTAAGGTTGCATGGCGTTTGAATCGTTTGAGTTGTAGCCTCAGACTATTCACCTTTTGTTCCACTTCTGCAATGATATCCTTTATCCGTTCTAGATCAGTCCGTGTGGCTTCAAATTTTCTTAATGTGGTTTTACGTTGGCTTCTATATTTATGAATTCCAGCAGCTTCTTCGAACATTTTCCTGCGATCATCACCCGTATCTGACAGAATCTGTTCAATCATTTTCAATTCGATTACAGAATAGGCATCAGCGCCCATGCCCGTGTCTACGAAAAGATCCATAATATCTTTCAATCTACATTGGGTTTTATTTAGATAATATTCAGATTCACCACTACGATATACTCGTCGAGCAATTTCGATATCATTATATTCTAAAGGAAGTTTACCGGCGTTGTTATGTACAGTCATGGAAACTTCACAAACTCCCAATGGTTTTGTCCCATCGGCACCATTAAAGATTACATCTTCCATTTTTCCACTGCGAAGTACACTGTATTTTTGCTCACCCAACACCCACCGGATGGCGTCAACAATATTAGTTTTACCACAACCATTTGGACCCACTACGGTGGTAATCCCCTGGCCAAGTTTCATGACTTCCTTATTGGCGAAAGATTTAAAGCCATGCATTTTTAATTCAGATATATACATGAGTGCTGGTAAGAATGTGGATGATGAATTTACAGGAATTCTATCGAGAATTCCACAGGGAGATTACAACTTTTCCTATGCTGAGAATACGGAAAAATAAGACCACTTGTATTTTTTTTAAAGTGAATATTTTGGAAAAAGATGAAAGTTGATTTTAACCTGGCGGCCACCCAAATGTTCGCCCACCCATTAAATGTAAATGGATATGAAAAACGGTTTGTCCACCAGCTTCATTACAATTAAATCCCGTTCGGTAGCCTGCTTCGGCGATTCCTTCTTGTTTTGCCAATTCTGAAGCAGTTCCAACCAGTTCTCCCACTAATGCATTATGCTTCTGTTCCAACTCGTTCAAAGTGGGAATATGGATTTTTGGGATGATCAAAATATGGGTTGGAGCGATAGGGTTTATATCCCTAAATGCGAGAATTCTTTTATTCTCAAATACTTTGTCTGCGGGAATATCCCCGGAAATTATTTTGCAAAATAAACAATCATCCATGATGCCACCCTAATCAAATAGTTCATTTAAAACAGCCAAAGAATTTAAGGCTGCTGTTTCTGCTCGCAGGCGTCTTCCTCCCAAATTGAAAAATATAACGCCAGCATTTTTCATTTGCCCAATTTCATTTTCTGTAAAATCTCCTTCAGGCCCAATGATCACAGTGATATTTTTATCTAATTCCAATTCAGATAATGATTTGTCTGCACCTATAAGCCCGGAAATAAACTGTCCATCCGAATTTTTCAATAATTCTTTCATATCTATTGGCTCATGCAGCACCGGGAACCGACTTCTGCGACACTGTTTTGCAGATGAAATAACTATCTTTTGGCTTCGTTCAAAATTCATAGTTTTTTTTACACACCGCTCGAACGTCA
>CAJWPW010000104.1 GCA_913045415.1 uncultured Fidelibacterota bacterium
AAGCACCAAAAACCGTTATACCATTCTGAATATCGGATGGATTCGAGAAGGTTGTATTTGACTCCGATAAAGGCGATCCCGTAGAAAAAGAATAAGGGTCTGTCCAGGTTCCGGATATCCCGTTATTGTTAACTGGACGAATTCGCCAATAATATGTTTTATCCCAATCCAGGGCATCTTTTTCAATATAAACTAGAGTTTGATTATCTGCTTGAACAACGTTGCTCGTGAAATAAGAACTCTCTGAGATTTGGATCTCGTAGTGTTCTGCTTCCGGTTCTTGGTCCCATTCAAAGAGAACATGAATATGATTTATTAAAATTCCATTTCCCGGGGAGACCAACCCTCCTTGAAGAATTGATATTGACAAAATAGTACTCAATAAAAAATAGGATGAAAAATTTTGTTCGTTTTTAAACATGTTAATTAAACGATGAAAGAAAGGATTAGTTAAATTTTAATCAGAAAGGATTCCGAGAATATTTCGTCTTTCAGACCAACATTGGGTTTAAAGTTATTAATTTTCATAATGGTTTTTTTACCATTCGATTTTTCCATAACCATTTTTGTAGGTATTACAAATCCATTTTTTTCAACGAAATCTGAAATAGTTAGTGTTTTTTGTTTGATAGATTCTTGAGAATAATATTCAATCTTTAGGATTTTCCAATTTAGGGAATCTATCCATATTTTTCGAGAATGATAAGCGCTCTCATTTTTGGGAAACGCTATAATAACCTGACACGATTGACCATTTAAATATTCTGTGCTGAGCAATACTAGAGAATCTTGCCCAGTCTTTCTGCTTTCCAAGTCTTCATAAATAAAATCTGTACCCATAAAAGATTTTGCTTTTTCTTTAGCTTTCACCCGTTTGGCTGTTTTTAGTTTGGGCAGAAAAAACCATTGCTCCGTTTTCCCATTCCGATAAACCCAACTCAACAACCCAGTACCTTTCACAGTTAAGGGTTTTTTGAAACGTGCTAAAGATTTTGACTTGAATTTCCCTTCTTCATAATTTTTTTTAAAACTGGTGAATTCACGAACTTTTATTTTTTCTTTCCCTCGTTTTACGCGGACAATTTCTAATTTAATATCTGAAACCGATGTATTTGGTTTTAGTGTGTTTAACACTTTTTCCATGATCTCTAATGCGGACAAATCCTGTGCCACCATAGAAGAAGAAAAAAAAAGTGTATAAATAAATACCCGTTTATTTAGAGTTGGATTCACTAGGCCTAATAAATAACAATGAAAGGGGAGTTAATAAAATGCTGATTATGGACATGGTTAAGTAATCTTTGTGATATTTCAATTCATAATATCCGGCAATTTGGAGACAAATAAATACGTATCCGATCAGAATGAAATCAAAATATTGATTACTCAAATTGAGAAGAGATTTTAAAAAGGAACTCCCGGTCAGGGGATTCTCAAACCCTGCTAATCCAATACCATAGATGACAAGAGAGACTGAGATTAGCAAAAATGAGACACTTATGAATTTATCTTTTTGTTCTGTGTTCATCGATAGAGGAATTTAGGATTGATGAGGCTAATTAAAGCAGGCAAAGTTGCCAGTGCGCCAAATAAACATAATGAGATGGAACCCATAACCAGAATACCAAATATCTGAACAGGAACAAAGACAGAAAAAAGCAATGCAGAAAATCCAATAATAACAGATAATCCATTAAACAAAATTCCCTTCCCGGAAATTCGTAAAGTGGTTGCAATAGCATCATCCAATGAATCTCCACTCTTAATGTGGTCACGTAAGTGCCACAGGAAATGGACTGTATAATCTACGCCAACACCCACCAAAATTCCCGTTAACATGGATGTTGTCATATTTAAGGGAATATCCAAATAACCCATGAGTCCAAACATCATAATAACAGATGCCACCATGGGTAGCGTAGCTAGAAGTCCACCCGTTACAGATCGAAAAACTAAGGTCATAATAAGTAAAATCATAAAAATAGAAAAGCAAAGGCTTATCAATTGTCCTCGTAAAACCATTCGGGTTAATACGCCCAGCAACGCAGCACCACCCGTCAGTTCCATTGGTAATTCATCATAGAAATTAGCATAAATAAATTGGTCTGTATCCTCCACAATTTCTGCAATAGCGAATGTTTGTACTTCTTTGAGTCGTAAAAATACCTGAGTAAAAGTGGGATTTTCCATATCATCTAGGATCAAGTCAAAATCATCTTCACCACCAGTAATAGAATATAAAAACATGTATTGCGAAATCAGATCCCGATCATCTGGAATAACTTCATAATCAGGGTTATTCCCATTAAAACCAGCATGCATTTTTTTTATCACATCTACAATGGAATATGACTTGGTCACTATCTTGTGTCTTGCCTTGATATGGTCTGTGAGCTTTTCAATATTGTGTAGTGTTTCAGGAGAAAAAATGTCGCCTTCTACAAGAATTTGCATTTGTGTTGATCCACCAAAAGCATCGCTAATCTTTGAATTGGCAACTCGCAACCTGGAATCAGACGGGAAATAATGATCCGGGTTCGTATCCACTTTTAGCTCATTGATTCCCATAGATAACCAAACACCTCCTGAAATTAAAAGAATCAGAACAGGAATCCTGAACCGGGTAAAAACTCTACCCGACCTTACTAATAATTTATTGATACCTGAAAAACTGTCTTTTTTGTTTAAATAAGTTGGACGCGGCATAAGAACCAGTACGGCAGGAATCAACAAAACACTTAGTATAAATGCCACCAGAATTCCGAAAGAGATCAACAAACCCATTTCTCGGACTCGCGGCAAAACATGGAATAAAAGACTTAAGAAACTGATTATAGTTGTCAGACCTGCCAGAAAAATTGGAACACCCAATTTACGTATGGTTTTACGCAAGATGCTCCCTCGAGTGGCTTCCGGATCCAAAATAGAGTATTCATAATAATGGGAGATAATATGAATACCATAGTTATTTGCAATAGCAATAAGCATAATTGGGATTAATGTGCCGATAAAAGCCACGGGCATATCCAACCAGCCCATAATCCCAAAAGTCCAAATAATTGAGAAGCCCACTACGAAAAAGGGCAAGAAAACACCAGTCCAACTTCTAAAAGAAATCATTAAGAGAAGAATACCTAACCCCATAGCAATGGGTATAAAAACCCGTAAATCCCGCTGCATATATTCAATTACAGTCGCCCTTGTGATAGGTAGGCTGGAGACATAGAAATTCTCCGGTGAACTGAATCGGTTCACCAGTTCAAATACTCTTTTCCGGAACTCAAATTCATCATATGCAAAAGAAGATGTGATTTGGCCAATGAAACATAACTTATTAAAATCATTCGAAACCAAATTTCCAACTATTCCTGATTGCTTCAGTTTAGATATCAATTCACTTTGGCCAGCAGAATCAACAGGAATGTGGACCAACAAAGGTTCAATCTCAAAACCACCATCGTCTGGTAAAATGTGTTTTTGGGTGAATATAGAAGTAACCTTGCCTATCATGTCAATAGACTCCAGCGAATCTTGAAATGTGGATAATTTCTGAAGCGTGGTATAAGAAAAAAGGCTGTCGGACTCTACAGCAATAATAATGATATCACTTCCGGAAAAAAGTTCATCTACTTTTTCCATAGAATGGACAATTTCATGATCCCGCGGCAGCATGGACCGAACCCCCGGATCCAACTCTAATGTGAAGACCCTCCAGCCCAGGATAACAGTGATTAGGATAACCCCTGCAATGATCGTCCGCGGGTAGTGGGAATCAAAATTAAATAGTTGTCTGGAGAAATATCTGAGATTCATAATATTAAAGAGTAAAATTTACAGGAATAACAACAAGAATGGAATCCGTACTACATTCATTCTTCGTTTTGTAATTTTCATCATGCCATTAGATAATTCTCAATATAAAGGTCCGTTTGTTTTATTCGGGAATGGGGAAACCCCCACCCATACTACTCCAATAAAAATTCTTAAAAGTGCCGTGACTATCCTGTGTACCGATGGCGGCGCTGACAAACTCAAGAGTCTTGGATTTCAGCCTGATCTCATTTTAGGTGATATGGATTCTCTATCACTTGCTCACGAAAGTTATAATTGTGAAATCATTAAATTAATGGATCAATCCAAGACCGATCTGGAAAAAAGTCTTGAATGGTGTTATGAAAATGGAATTGGCGAATTGGCCTTGGTAGGCTTTTCTGGTGAACAAGACGACCACAATATGGCAGCCCTTTGGACACTAGTATCCTTTTACGAGAAAATGGAACTTACCTTTTACTCCAACTCGTCTAAAATTAAATGTGTAAAAAGCGATACCAGAATTAACTCATTTACCGGGCAAACTATTTCAATCATTCCTACCAAGGAGAATATTGAAACCAGCGTTTCTGGATTAAAGTATTCCATCAATAAATCAATTTTAAAGCCACCTTCTTTCGGGATAAGAAATTCGGCTAAAGGTGACCATTTTTCCATTCAATCCAATGGTCTTGTTTGGGTCTTTTTGAATTATGCTGAATGAACCATTCCCATTTTGTACTTCTTGTATTTCCCATGCCTTTTGTTGCAAATAATAAAATATAAATAAAATGAGTCAATTCCACCTTCTTGATTGGGTAATCCTTGGTGCCTATGCTGTCGGTCTAATCTGGATTGGAATATTCCGACTGAAAGATCAATCGAAGTCACAGGAAGAATTTATTTTAAGTGGTCGCCGATTAAGTCTCGGTGGATTTATAGCAACATTGGTCACAACCTGGTATGGCGCCATTTTAGGTGTGGGCGAGAATACATTTTTATTTGGAATCCAAACTTGGTTTATTTTTGCTTTACCCTATTATGGCTTTGCTTTAGGGTATGCGTTTTGGATGGCACCCAAAATTAAAGAGAAAAATTTTCTGTCAATTCCAGATCATTTTCGATCAAGTTACGGTGAGAGAGCTGGAATTATTTCTGCCTTACTTATAACATTTTTAGCAAGCCCAGCTCCTTATATCCTAAGTATGGGCGTAATGCTCCAATTCTTATTTGGGATTGATCTTGGCATTTCTCTTTTGATTTCAACTGTTTTCAGTGTGGTGTATGTTTGGAATGGTGGATTTTCCGCCGTCGTAAAAACAGATATTCTTCAATTTATTTTGATGTTTGCAGGATTCTTTCTTTTGGTTGGTTTTTCATGGAGTAATTTTGGATCACCCTTGGAATTAATTCAATCCACCCCAGGCTCGCATTTAGATCCATTGGGTGGGAATACGATCCAATATATTTTAGTTTGGTTTTTTATTGCAGCGTGGACTTTCGTTGA
>CAJWPW010000105.1 GCA_913045415.1 uncultured Fidelibacterota bacterium
TCGATATTACATTTTTTCTGAATTAAAATCGGAC
Organism: uncultured Fidelibacterota bacterium; assembly: GCA_913045415.1. The sequence goes on from CAJWPW010000105.1 coordinate 35, forward strand.
CGCCATCTATATCATCCGTGACAAAATGAATAGTACAGCCCGTTTCTGTTTCACCATTTTTTAAAACTTCTTCATGAACATTGGTATCCATATCGCCGGCATATTTCGGAAGGAGAGAAGGGTGTACATTTAATAATCTGTCCTGCCATTCCCGGCAAAATTTTGCCGATAAAATTCGCATGAATCCGATGAGCAAAACCAGATCAACATTATGTTCTTTTAAAACAGCAGTCATTTCAGAATCAAATTTTTCCCGGGTTTTTCCTTTATGGGAAACAAAAACGAGAGATACATGATGATTATCTGCTCGCTCTAATATGTAAGCGTTCTTGCGATTAGAGAGAACCACAGAAACTTCAGCATTCAATTCACCGGATGCGATAGCGTCGAGAATGACTTGTACATCTGTTCCGTTCGTAGAACCCAAGACACCCAGTTTGGTCATCGAATCGAATTCATGTGAATGATACGTTTCTGAATCGCCGCACCTGTACCAATATCTGTCCGGTGAAATAACGGACCAACAATCGATGATATTTCTTTTTCTGCAATTATTTCTGCTTCAGAAATGGTATCTGCAATTCCCACAACAGCAATCGTTCGACTTCCTGATTCTACCAAGTTCGCCCCATTGAAATCAACGGATGCATAAAATAATCCATCGGGATTAGAAATACCTGAAACGTCAATCGGCTCACCTTTTACAGGGTTGTTCGGATATCCTTCCGGCACAGCATATTTACAAACGGTGGCTTTCTTCGAAAATTGCACATCAATTTTATCTAATGTTCCACCAGTAATTCCATTGCAAATCTCAATAAAGTCAGACTCCAAAAGCGAGAGAACATTCATGGCTTCCGGATCTCCAAAGCGCGCATTGTATTCGATGAGCTTTACCCCGTTTGTGGTTGCCATAAAGCCACCATACAGAATCCCCTTGTAGCCTTCAACAAATTTATCGTTTACTGCCCTGGCGGTTTTAATGTTGATTTCATGTGCTTGGGAAATTTCCTCATCCGACAGAAAGGGGAGTGAATGATTGGCATCAGAATATGTCCCCATTCCCCCGGTGTTTGGACCCGTGTCACCCTCATAAGCCCGTTTATGATCTTGAACCGCGGGCATATGTTTTAAAGTGTCCCCGTCACAAAAACTCATGAGCGAAAATTCTTCTCCGATGAATTTTCCTTCAACCACAAACGCACCGTTTTTCTCCACCAATTCTTGACAATACGCTAACGCCTCACCGTGGGAATGCAAATGCTCTCCGGATACTTTTACACCCTTTCCACCAGCGAGTCCATCATATTTCACCACATAGTTTTCACCCAACTCGTATAAGAATTCCGCCACGCCACCCATGGAATTGAATGTTTGATATTTGGGTCCACCGGGAATGTCATATTCATTCAACAAATCCCGCGTAAACGCTTTGGATGTTTCCAATTGGGCTAAATCTTTTTTGGGTCCCACGACCTTTACGCCAGCTTCCCAAAGTGCATCCGCCACGCCACTTGCCAATGGGTTTTCTGGTCCGATTATAGCTAAAATGGTGCCTGTTTCTGTTGCATAGCTCACAACAAAATTTGGGTCGTTGAAATTTCCAATTAGTATTTCGTCGCAGAGCTCAGCAATGCCCGGATTCATATTTGAAGCAAGACAATAAATTTCTTTTTCTTGGGGGGAGCGATCCAATGCGCGAACGATAGCGTGTTCCCGTGCGCCGGAACCGATGACTAATATTTTTTGAGCCACAAAGCTCACAAAGGTTTTAATATAAAATTAATTATCATTTTTATTTATATTATTAATTGCCATGGCAATTGTCATACCAACAGATGGCCCAATCGCAACACCAAAAGAAGCACCAAGGGCAAGCCCCATACCGATGGATTTATTTTTTTTCTTTACTCTTTTTCTTCAATTATTATGGTTGCTTACCATTCCGGTCATTCACACGCATCGTTTCCATTTCTGCGATCTTTGCATCGTCAATATCATTAGCCACATAATTTCCATCCAAGCATGCCATGCAAGGAGTATCAATATAGTGATTTCCTTTCCGGGTGACCGCTTCTACCAAATCATCAATTTTTTGATACAAAAGCGCATCCACATTCAAGTATTCTTGGATTTCATCTTCGCTCATATTTCCAGCAATGAGCTCGTTCTTGGTTGGCATATCCATGCCATAAAAACAGGGCGATTTTACGGGCGGACAGGCAACGGCAAAATACACTTCTTTGGCGCCAAAATCCCGAAGCATACGCACAATCTCCCAACTGGTATTTCCCCGGACAATACTGTCGTCCATAATCAGCACTTTTTTATCACGAATTTCTGTTTCTTGTGGCACCAGTTTATATTTTACAGATTTCTTTCGTTCTGCTTGTCCCGGCATAATAAAAGTTCGGCCGATAAAGGTATTTTTATACAAACCTTCAGAATAGCGCACACCCAATTCATGGGCAAAAGACAAGGCCGATGTGTTGGCTGTGCTTGGGGCAGGAATCACAATATCGGGGGTTATATCGGGATATTTCTCTTTCCACGCGTCTGCCAAATTTTGGCCCATCCGTAATCGCGAGCGATACACACTTACATCATTTAACGTGGCATCCGGTCTGGCGAAATACACATATTCAAAAATGCAGGGATTAAATGATTTTTTAACCAATCGTTTGCTGAATACTTTTCCAGCTTCATCTACATAAATCAATTCACCGGGGAGCACGGTTCCTTTAGGCTCAAACCCCATAGAATAAAACATGGTGTTCTCGGAAGCAAAAATGTAATCCTTTCCGTTATTCCCATTGGATCGCTCACCCTTCACCAGCGGACGAATTCCCTGTGGGTCTCGAAAGACCACGAGCCCCTTTCCAATCACAATACTTACAACGGAATAGGCACCTTTCACTCGTTTGAAAATTTTGGTAACAGCGTTGCACAAAAGGTAGAAAAACTCTTCGCTATCTTCTGGCGGATTGTTCGTATGAAGCAGATCTGCAAAATAATGGAGCAACACCTCAGAATCGGAATTGGTGTTTAAATACCGGCTATCTTTGTTTGTGATTTCTTCAGCAAGGCTCTGATAATTGGTAAGATTCCCGTTGTGGGCCAGAGCGATGCCGTAAGGGACAGACGTCCAGAAGGGCTGTACTTCTCCATGACTAAACCCGCCGTGGGTGGGATACCGATTGTGAGAAATTCCGATATTACCAGTAAGAAGCTCCATGTTTGATTCATTGAAAACTTCTTTTGCGAGCCCCACCCCCTTTTCTTTATGCATACGGTTATCATAGGTCATAATCCCAGCGGCATCCTGTCCGCGATGCTGCAAATGAATGATGCTATCGTAGAGTTCGGTGGCAACAGATTTATGGGAATAAATACCGGCAATACCACACATTAGATTAAATCCACAAGTTTAGACGAAAGCCCGGTATATAATTCGGGTGTGAGTTCTAATAATGTCTGTTTATCTTCATCAGAAATCTTCAATCCGGATACAAATTCATACATAGACTCTGCATTGATAGATTGGCCTTGAGTCAATGATTTCAACTGTTCGTAGGCGTCTTGTTTCCCTGATTTTCGAAGGATGGTTTGGATGGCTTCTCCCAAAACTTCCCAGTGATTATTGAGTTCGGCGGACATTTGCACCTTATTAATTGTAATACGGCTTAAACCCTTTAAAATATTTTGTAGTGCCAAATAAGAATGTCCCAATGCAACGCCTTGATTTCGCAAAGTTGTTGAATCCGTAAGATCTCGCTGTATTCGAGAAATGGGAAGTTTGGTGGCCAGGTGATTGAGTAGCCCATTGGCGATACCCAGGTTTCCTTCAGCGTTTTCAAATTGAATCGGATTAATTTTATGGGGCATGGTGGATGAGCCAACTTCGCCGGCCACTTTTTTCTGAACTAAAATTCCACGACTGATATAAGACCACATGTCCCGGCACAAATCCGTAAGGATTGAATTAATGCGAACGACTTGGTGAAAACTTTCTGCCAACGAATCGTGGGATTCAATTTGGGTCGTGATCAAGTTTGGCTTAAGCCCAAGCGATTTAATGAATTTGGAAGCAAATCGTCTCCAATTCACGTTTGGATAGGCCGCCACATGTGCGGACCATGTTCCGGTGGCGCCGCTAAATTTTCCCAACAAGATATGAGATTTAATTTGGCCAATCTGGCGATCCAACCGAGAACAAAATACGGCCAATTCTTTTCCGAATGTGGTAGGCGTTGCAGGTTGCCCGTGAGTCAACGCTAACATAGAAGCCTCTTTATATTTCCGCGCCAGTTTCTTTAATTTTTTATTCACCAATTGTAGCGATGATTGGTAAACTTGTTTCAATCCGTCTTGCCACATGAGCGAATATGAAAGGTTGTTTACGTCTTCAGATGTGAGTGCAAAGTGAATCCACGGATGAAGCGATTTTTTTACTTTCCCTTGAATATAATATTCGATGGCTTTTACATCATGGTTTGTAGTGGCTTCGATTTCTTTAACTTTTTCTGCACCAACCAAATTGAAGTTTTGATAAATTTTCCGCAATCGCTCTTGTTCATCTTTTGAAAAGGGCGGAAGGTCATTGATGTATTTTTCATTACTGAGCGCAATAAGATATTCAACCTCTACCTTTAAACGATAGCCCATTAGCGCAGATTCGCTAAAATATTTTGAAAGTTCCGCAATGCTGTTGGCATAACGACCATCAAGTGGTGAAATATTACTTAAAGTGTTCATTTAATTTTTGGCCGCAGAGATTGAAGAGAAAACGCACTATTTATTTTTCTCATAAAACTATGTGAACTCTGTGTCACCCCTAAACCCCGAAAATTCTTTTAACTGCTAACGCACAATTTCCCGGATCAAGAATAGTTAACACAGGCGTATTGCTTGGCATTTGTAGAGTAGAGTGAATATTCACCAGCATATCTGTTTTATCTGCAAAAGGCGGACACCCAATCGTTGGGAATTCACAATTAGCCGCCACAAATCCGGATAATGCATTGGACCGTCCGGCGATGGTGATATACACGATATCTTTCTCATCCTTATTTACGGTCAATATCTCCAACACTTTCAATGGCTGTTTGTGAGCAGATGCTGCATGCTGTTCCCAGGCAATGCCGTATTCATCTAATTTGTCAGCAATCTTCTTTGCATGGGGTTCGTCAGATGTGGAACCCATAATTATCACTGTTTTCATAATACTTCCTTCAAATTTTCATTAATTCGTTCATTAACAGGTTT
>CAJWPW010000106.1 GCA_913045415.1 uncultured Fidelibacterota bacterium
CAAATGAGCCGTCCATAATCCGAGATGGGTGCCCTGTTGCATTTCCTAGGTTAACTAAACGACCTTCAGATAATAGAATTAAATAATCATTTTTATCATCACTCCTGAATATACGGTGAACTTGTGGTTTCACCTCATCCCACTTCCAATTATTACGCATAAATTGGGTGTCTATTTCATTATCAAAGTGACCAATGTTACAAACCACCGCGCCAGATTTTACAGTTTGTAACATAGCACGATCACAAACATTTATGTTACCAGTCGTCGTCACAATTAAATCGGTGGTAGTAAGTAGTTCTTTGTTAATACCATCAACTGTGCCCGTGTTAATCCCGTCATGATAAGGAGAAATAACTTCGAACCCATCCATACATGCTTGCATTGCACAAATAGGATCTATTTCGCTAATCTTAACGATCATTCCTTCTTGACGTAATGATTGTGCTGAACCCTTTCCTACATCACCATATCCAATGACCAAAGCTTTTTTCCCAGCCATAAGAATATCTGTGCCACGTTTAATGGCATCATTTAATGAATGGCGACATCCATATTTATTATCATTTTTTGATTTAGTTACCGAATCATTCACATTTATCACTGGAACTTTAAGAGAGCCTTCTTCAACCATCTCTAACAAGCGATGAACACCCGTTGTGGTTTCTTCACTAATACCATGAATCTTATCTAGCATTTCAGGATATTTTTCATGCAACATTTGGGTTAGATCGCCCCCATCATCCAAAACCATATTGGCATCCCAAGGATTACCATCTTTTAGGATGGTCTGCTCAATACACCATAAAAATTCTTCTTCAGTTTCACCTTTCCATGCAAATGTTGGAATATCAGCATCAACCATTGCTGCCGCTGCATGGTCTTGAGTTGAGAAAATATTGCAGGAAGACCACCGAACTTTTGCACCTAAATCAACAAGGGTTTCCATCAGGACTGCAGTTTGAATAGTCATGTGAATACAGCCAAGAATGTTTGCATCTGCCAAGGGTTGTGAATCTTTGTATTTTGCCCGGAGCGTCATGAGAGCAGGCATTTCCGCTTCTGCAAGTTCTATTTCCTTTCGGCCGAAACCGGCCAAATTCATATCGGCTACTTTGTAATCATTATTTTTTATTGTATGATTGTTCATTTTCATCTCCAATTATGAGTTTAATCAAAATGAACGTCGTTATAATAGCCAAGCCTGATTGGAAATTATTTCCAATGCAACGCTCCTTGGCAAGTTTGGGATAAAACCCAACTGAAATTATTTTTTATCTTTAAGTAGTTGGACCATATCAGTCTTTTCCCAAGTAAACGATTCCAACTCGCGACCAAAGTGTCCATAGGCTGCTGTTTGTCTGTATCTGGGTTTTTTCAAATCTAAATGTGCAACAATTTCTCCCGGTCGTACAGGAAACACTTCTTTGGCAATTTCAGTAAGTTTTTCATCACTAATCTCCCCTGTACCAAATGATTTCACGTAAAACGAAGTGGGTTCCGCAACGCCAATGCTGTATGATAATTGGACTTCACATTTATCCGCTAGACCTGCTGCCACAATATTCTTAGCAATATAACGAGCCATATAGGTTGCACTTCGATCCACCTTGGATGGATCTTTTCCGGAAAAAGCACCACCGCCATGTGGTGCAGATCCACCATAAGTATCAACAATGATTTTCCGACCCGTTAACCCTGTATCTGCTTCTGGACCACCATAAACAAACCTACCTGTACCATTTACAATATAATCTTCGGAGTAGGGATAATCAAAAGAATCTAAAACAGGTTTTATAATATGGTCAATCACTTCACTTTTTACAAATTCCAATTCTTTTTCTTCTGTTCCATATACGGCTAACATGTCATCGTGCTGTGTAGCAATAACTACTTTCTCTACAGAAACTGGTTTACCATCTTCATAGTTGACTGATACTTGGGATTTACCATCCGGACGAAGCCAGGGCAAGGTACCATCTTTTCTCAATTCTGTTAATCTTTCTGTAAGTCTATGAGCAATCTGGATTGGGAGTGGCATGAGTTCGGGTGTTTCATTACAGGCATACCCAAACATGAGTCCTTGATCGCCAGCACCTTGTTCGGAGATATCATCTGAATCAACACCTTGAGCTATTTCCAAACTTTGCTCATGGAGCATAGATATCACTTGAACATCCTCGGGGTCAACTCCACTATTACCTTTATGATATCCAATATCTTTAATTGTTTGTTTTACAACTTTTTCTACTTCAGTAGACCCATTGGTTCGAACTTCACCGGAAACCACAACAACTCCTTTTGTTGCCAAGGTTTCACAAGCCACATGGGCGTTGGGATCTTTCGATAAAATATGGTCTAATATTGCATCCGAAATTGCATCGCATGCTTTGTCTGGATGCCCTTCTGTGACTGATTCTGATGTAAATAAATATTTGCTCAATTTAGCCTTCCTAATATTTTTATTCGCTTTTATTAATTACTTATACAAATTTGGTGCGAAAATTACCAAATTCAATTTAAGAATACTGCTTTGATTTAATACAAAATTCCCGATAAATACGAGCTAATTCCTGGAGCATTTCAACCGAAGATTGAAAATTGTAGGACATAATATGTTCTACATTTAAACCAATCGGAACTTTTAAATTTTTCTCCGTGATCGATCTGAGTGTATCATTCAAAACTTCTATAGCAACATCTAAGGATCTTTCAATCATAGAACCAGGCCTCCCTTGTAAATAACGCTCTGTCTCACTTGGGATTTCAACACCAAGCCATTTTAAAAACTCAATATTTTTTTGAGATGAAACTGGAGCAAAACTCAAAAGTAGTCGTCGTGGGAATGTATTGAGTTCATCACACCTTTCTTGGTAATGACCAATCATTTTTATAATATTGGAAGAATCGTATAAAACCTGTGTTGTGAAAAATTCAGAACCATTCTCACTTTTTGTGATCAAATTCTTTGATTCTGCAGTTCGACTAGGAATTGCAATTCCGCCACAGAATATATCACCGCCATTCTCATTATATTCTCTTGAGACTGACTTTAATACTTCATTTACAGAAGGTCCAGGGTATTCAACATTACTGGACTCTCCCCCCACAATGATTAAATTTTCAATTTCGTAATCCCTATTTGTCTCTTTTATCCATTTCATCTGGGCATCGAAAGGTTCATGGACAACTACCCGATTCACAATGGCTTCCACTCCAACAATATCTTGGAGAAGTCTACCAAATTCCCTGGGCTCACCTCGCTTTTGATTTACCACAGGACGTTTTCCTCGGCCACCTTCATCCAATACTTCCGGAATATTAATGGCATCAATATGGGTTTGTGATAAGAGTGAACTAATAATCTCTCCATAGGAATTCAATGTCCCATCTTTTTCTCGTGGTGGTAAAATTTCGTAAGCAACAACCGGACGTTGAGGTTTTTTTATTTTATCTCGTATTCTCATAAGATTTTGATTTGTTTGATTATTTTGGTTTTAATTATTTTTTAATACGCTAAAATATTGTGATTCAGGATGAGAGAAATACCACCCGCATACAGAAGCTGTGGGCCACATGGCTCTCGATTCTGTCAAAGAAACACCTATGGCGTTTTCCACATCCAAGAGTTTCCATATTTTATCTTTTTCTGCATGATCAGGACAACTGGGATATCCCGGTGCCGGCCTAATTCCCTGATATTTTTCCCCCATTAATTCTTCTTTCGAATAAATCTCATTAGAGGCATAACCCCAGTCATTTTTTCGAATTTTTTCATGGAGCCATTCAGTAGCAGCTTCTGCATATCGATCAGCTAACACTTTTACCATAATAGCATTATAATCATCGTGGTCTGATTCAAACTGCTCAACCAGTTTTTCTAATCCATGTCCAGCCGTAACAGTGAACAACCCAATATGATCATCGCCATTTGGAGAAATAAAATCCGCTAGACAAAAATTAGGTTTATTCCCTTTATCTATTAATTGACGGGGAAAATTAAACGTAATATCATTTTTTATTAAATGCACTTCTTCTTCTTTGGATTGAGCAGGAAAGATTCCAAACACTGCCTTCGCTGTTAATGATTTTGATTCGATGAGAGATGCCAATATATTTTGAGCATCATTAAAAAGTTTTCCCGCTTCGACTCCTTTTTCAGAGTCATTTAAAATTTCTGGATAGGTGCCTTTAAATTCCCATGCATGAAAAAATGGTGACCAGTCAATATAATCCTTTAGCTCATTTAAAGATATTGATTCAATCTTTTTAATATCCAGATTTTGTGGTTGAACCGGATTATAAACCAAATTAGGTTTTCTATTTCTAGCCTCATTAATCGGTAAAAGTTTTAATTTTTGTTGATTTTGATGAAAGGTTTCACGAATCGTTTCATATTCTTTTTTTGTTTTATTAACCAACTCAATTTTATGATCCGGATTTAATAATTTGCTTACAATGCCCACACATCTGCTAGCATCAATAACATGAATAACGGAAGATGTATATTTTTCTTCTATTTTGACAGCGGTATGTTTGCGACTTGTAGTAGCACCGCCAATCAATAAGGGCACTTCAAATTTTTGCCTTTCCATTTCTGATGCTACATAAACCATTTCATCCAAACTTGGAGTTATGAGGCCAGAAAGACCAATGATATCCGCGTTCGCTTTCTTTGCTTCAGATAATATTTTATCTGCTGGGACCATAACACCGAGATCAATAATATTATATCCATTGCAGCCTAAAACAACTCCGACAATATTTTTTCCAATATCATGAACATCCCCTTTTACTGTTGCTAAAACAATGGTTCCATTGGAAATATCAGCAAGCCCTTTTTCTTCTTTTTCTTTCTCGATAAATGGTATCAAATGGGCAACCGCTTTTTTCATAACCCGGGCTGATTTTACCACTTGGGGGAGAAACATTTTCCCCGAGCCAAATAAATCTCCAACGCGATTCATTCCGTCCATCAATGGACCTTCAATCACTTCAATCGACCGGTCAAATTGAATCCGAGCCTCTTCAGTATCTTCCACAATAAATTTGTCAATTCCTTCAACCAAGGCGTGAGATAATCTTTCCTGAATCGGCAATAATCGCCACTCATTATTCCATTTTTTCTCTTGCTTGATCCCAATAAACCCTTCAGCCAATTCAACTAATCTGTCTGTGGCATCGGGATGACGATCGAATAAAACATCTTCAATAGCATTACGAAACGATGGTTCAATAT
>CAJWPW010000107.1 GCA_913045415.1 uncultured Fidelibacterota bacterium
TTATTACCATTATTACTGATTGTCTCAATTGCAAATGGTGTAGATCTAATTGTCGATCAAAGCGCGCTTTCGCAATATGGGACGGATAACTACCTTTTGTTTGATGGATTCGGCGACGGCCCTAGCCACAGTGTAACAGGTGTCGATGAGGTCCATTTATGGAATGGAGAAGAAGAACCGCCTGACAATGCACCCACAGTCTGGATCAATTATACCCAGGAAGCATTAGTCTATATGAACACATATGTGGCAGATGGTGCTACAGCCCATCATCGCGAAATCATGGGTAATGGCTGGCCGGGTGTCGGCGGTAATAGCTCGCAAAGGCCACCATCAATATCGATTCATTATGGCAACCAGATTAGATATGGATTTGGATTTGGGGTGGGCACTCAGGGAGCGCGTGAAATAGTTGAGGGAACAGAAATACAACAAGAAACATGGCAACATATAGCCGTTACGTTTGATGGTGAAACTTTAAAATTATATGTAAATGGTGAACTGGCACAAAGTGACAATCACGCAGGAGAAACTCCAGTCGCAGTACCGGTAAAAATGCTAGGCTCATCCTTCCGGGGCAAAATGGATGAGGTCCGAATGTGGAATGTGGCCAGGACCCAGGAACAGATTCAGGCAGCAGTGAATGATACTTTGAGTTTAGATGACAGAGAAGGACTGGTATCCTATTTTACAATGGATCTCAATGAAGATTGGAAGTTAATTGATAAAAGCGGAACTGTTGATCCTATTGGAATTTTTCCTGGGGACGTCCACGATGACTTTGATAATAATGAGATTTTACAAGAATATTATTCTGATGATTGTCCTAATGGACCCGATGGAAGCACCAATTGCCCATATCCCACCATCCGCAGTGCGATGGATGATGCACAGCCCGGGGACCGTATTTATATCAAGGGAGGGAGATATAATGAGCTTCTCAACAAATATCGGTTTAATGGTTTTGATTGGCCTACTGGTTCAGTAGCTGCTCCAACAATCACTTTTGAAGGGTATCCCGGTGAAGATGTGAGGATCGATGGTACTGTACCCATTAATGCAGAGTGGGAGTATCATGAAAATGGTATATGGAAAGCGGTTCTGGATATGGATGCAGTTTCAAAACATATCTTGAGGCCGGTTGATACCCTCTACAGTGTGTTTGTGGATGACCGGTATATGATTCCTGCTCTTCCCTTTAATATAAAAAATCCTACCGATCCCACCACCGGTAATCCAATGAACCCTGAGCCGAATACTGTTTGGGAAAATATTGGAAAAAATCCTTTCTTATATAGCCCAGATAGTTCCGATGCATGGCCGTATTTAGACTCCCCGGCCTATCCTAATGGCATTGATTATTATTTACCTGGGGAATATGCAAATTTAGATACAGTGGAAGAGTGGTCATTTGATGCTAGCACGAGCACCTTATACATCTACCCAGGTGAAAATTTCAACTTTGCATCCCCAAATGTCCGGGTAAGGGTGAGGGTAATAAATATAAATTTTTTAGACTCGGATAATCTTGAATTCAGAAATATCCATTTTTTTGCCGGCGCACAAATTTTCAGTAATTGCAATTATAGGACTATGGAAGATTGCAGATTTTCATTCGGTGCGTTCTTTGGCGCAGAATCCAAGATAAACACTGGCAGCAGTAATGGTTATAGCGACCATATGACCATCAGAAATTGTATCTTCGAATATAGCAATGGTCGATCTCCCTTTTGGGGTGTTGGACATCAATCTACAGTAGAAAATGTTTTAGTCAGATATAATGATTGGTTTCATGGTTCTGCTAACTATATAGGTGGAGACCATGCAGGCCCTGCATACTATCGTTATCTTACAGTAGAGAATAGCACCAATGCCGGTCTCTGGCCAGGAAGGGGTGCTTTGGTAGAATATAGCCGCTTTGAAAATCTATATGATGGCGTAGACGGCAGTGGCATTCAAAGAAATGGAGCGAATGCTGAATATAGCACAACGCGTTACTCGTGGATCATAAATATGCCGGGTTTGAATGGTATGCGGTTTAATAGTGCCTGCGGCGGCTCTGAAGGAGATGTGCATCATGTTGTTGCCATAGGTGCCGGTCGTGGTATGAAACTGAAAGGTGACTATCATGAAGTGTACCATGTTACTGCATACGATAATAGGAGGAACGATATCTCTCTTGGATGGGGTAAGTATTGTGGTCCGGATAGGGGAGGGGCTTCTGAACCTGGGAATCTTAACTCCAGAATCCTTAACAGTATTGCAGAAAGCTCATTGGATTGTAGCTCACCCGACTGCAAGCCCACAGAAGGCCTGACGGAAGCTGATTCCCTTATTGAAGACATTTTGAATTATGAAACATTTGCAGCTTCGGGCATCTGGTATGGTCGATTTTTGAGGCGTTGTGTGTCTAATTGGTGCTCTTACTTTCCTGCACCGCAAATTGAACTGGCAGCCCCCTGGTATGCCTGGCATGCTGAATCTGAAGAAACTCTTATGGAAGAGTTTGGTGAAGTACCATGGGATGACCAAAGGCAGAGTTATGATTTTCGCCCCAAGAAAGGATCTAATTTGATTGATGCTGGCGTGATAGTGCCAGGAATCAATGATGGTTTGGATAGTCGCGACAATGCCCCAAGTCATGGCCTTTGGCTGGATAGCCGTCCGGATGAACCATGGCTGGGTGTATACAATCCAGTTGGTGCGGATTTTAATCACCCGCCTACGTATTCTGGACAGAACCGCAAGTTTGTAGGAGCTGCGCCCGACATTGGTGCCTACGAATATGGCGATTCCGTATACTGGATCCCGGGATACCGGTATCCTTATCCCAGTGTTCCCATACCCAATGATAATGCAATGGATGTTCCCATAGATTACAGTGTAGTCTGGAATTATCCCTATGAAAAGGACTATATCGGCACAATGGCGACAGTTACTTTAAGCGGGCCCGGTGTAAACAGAGCTGAGCCTTTTCAGTATCCAAATAATGTGCTTTTTCAAACGTTTAAACCGGGCGGGACCTACACTTGGTCCGTTTCGGTGGACGGCATCAGTGGGGGCAACTGGACTTTCACGGTCGCTGATAAAATGTATCCCACGAATGATCGATCAATAGATACAGTGGCTGTAGATAGTTCCATCATTCCATTTATCCATATTGATGAATTTCATGGGGAAACCATTCTGAGAGTGAAGAAAAATAATTTGGCCTTTTTACGTTTTGATATTCCAACATCTCTCAATTACAGCTGCACCATTCATTTAAACTTAGTCCCGCAAAACGTTTCACTAGCTGAAGGTGGCGGCATCATTCTTTACGCATTTGATTCGGACTGGGGAGAAAAATTGACTGATGAAAATAACATAGGCATTATTGATCATAGTTTATTAACACCGTTAGATACGCTGTATGCATTGGAGCCGGAAACCGTGGTATCTTTCGTTTTAACTGATAATATTAACTTCGCTTGTAGCGATCACTCTTTTGCTTTGGGCGTTTTGGATTCTACAGATAACGTAACTTTTTACAGTAAAGAAAAAGAATATGATCAAAGGGCTAATAACTATGCCCCCCGAATGAATCTTTGGCCCAGTCTTTCTTTTCAGGAATGTATTTATACTGTTCTACCGTCAGTTTACCCTGGTGATACGGACAACAATGGAGTTGTGAATGAATTTGATATTCTGCCTTTAGCCACTTATTTTTACCAAACCGGCCCACAACGTTGTACAGCTGGTTATGGCTGGTTACCGTCGCCTTTTGACTCTCTCTGGGTATCGAATTCTGCTGCCACATATGCCGATGCCAACGGAGACGGTATTATTGATGAGAGTGATTTATTCGGGATCGCGCTTAACTGGGGCAAGAGCCATGGGGACCGTTCGGAAAATTTTGTAATTGATCCAGGTGACAGTACATTGGTTACCCTTCATAAACCTGCACTTGAAGAATTATACCAGGCATTGGGTGGAGATGGTGAGCCGGCACGGAAGATGAGATCACTTTTGGAAAGAATTTTAGGCATGGCAAACATACCTGATAAATTCTCTCTGTATCAGAACTATCCCAACCCTTTCAACCCCATCACTACAATCAGATACGATCTTCCAGAACAGAGTCACGTAAATATTGTCATTTATGATATGCTGGGTAGAGAAGTAACTCACCTTGTCAACGCCACCTTGGAAGCCGGCTACAGGTCAATACAATGGAATTCTACCAATAGTTTTGGCAAGCCCGTAAGTGCGGGAGTCTACATCTACCGGATACAGGCTGGGAAATTCATGCAGGCCAGGAAGATGGTGCTGTTGAAATGATAAAATTCAAGGAAGGAATGGAAAGGTGTTAAAGAAAAACACAATATTCATTTTGTTCTTTGGTGTAATATTAACCAACTGTGGGCTTTTTGATAATGAGGATGAATCAATCGATAGCCCTATCGCCGCATTCGAAGCTGAACCTGCAGAAGGTTATGTTCCGTTGACAGTGACATTTACTAATAAATCTGATCCTGGCACAGGTAGTAATGTTGAGTACTTGTGGGATTTCAGTGATGGTGGTACAACAACAGCGGAGAATCCAGTCCATACTTTCACTGATGTCGGGGTTTTTTCCGTTACGTTGACAACTACAACAACTCATGGCAGTGACATTTCTGAACCGCGAGTGATTACGGTAAATACTACGGTAAATCCTCCAGTTTTGTTATTGTCATCCAGTTCTTCTTCAATAACAGTTGGCGGATCAACATCAATATCACTGGAAATAACTGATTTGGTGATTTCCGTTTTTGGCGTCGAAATGCAGATAAGTTACAATGCAAGTGTTGTTGAGGTAGACACTTTAAGTTTTGTGCAGGGATCTTATTTTGGGACTAATGCAATTTCACTGTTTCAAATAGTGGATGATAAAATACATCTTTCGATCAGTGCAATTCATGGTGATGCCATGGTAAATGGCACCGGTCAATTAGCTGCGTTTGAAGTAACTGGGCTTTCTTCAGGAACGAGTACATTTACAATTGTACCTGAAGAGCTTCATTTTATTGATGATAACGGAAATGAGGTGGATATTACGGATTATTTAGAAGTGAGAGGTTTAACGGTTACCGTCCCATAATCCAATGAAATACCACCAATTTATACCTAGATATCAAATACAGGCTGGTGAATACATTAGTACTAAGAAGATGG